>JAEWMK010000225.1 GCA_023457235.1 Bacillota bacterium | reverse complement strand
ATGTCATTCAGTCTGTTGAAGGAACGGAGGAAATTTCTAAAGGAATGGATAAAGCAGCTGATTCTATCGAGTCTGTTGCAAATTTAATCATGGTTGCTAATGAGAAGGCAACGATAGGTAATGATGTGGTTAATCGAACCGTTGGACAAATGAATCGGGTCCAACAATCTGCAATTGAATCAGCAGGGGTCGTTCAGGCGCTTAGCGAAAAATCGAAAGAAATTGGCAAAATTATTGAGTTAATCACACAGGTAGCGGATCAAACGAACCTGTTAGCTTTAAATGCTGCAATAGAGGCAGCCCGCGCTGGTGAACAAGGGAAAGGTTTTTCAGTAGTAGCTGATGAAGTTCGAAAATTAGCTGAGCAATCCTCTAATGCGGCAGGCCAAATACGCAATCTAATTGAGAAGATCCAAGATGAGTCGGAGAAAGCTGTTCAATCCATGAATACCAGTACGCAAGTTGTGAAAGAAGGACTACAGTTAGTAAGTCAAACCGGTGATTCTTTCCAAGACATTGTTCATTCTATTAATCAGGTAGCCATTGAGTCGGAAGACGTTGCAACAATCGTTAAACAAGTTCAAACCAATTCACAAAAGATAATGGAAGAGATGAAGAATACAAGACAGCTTGTAGAACACTCTACAGCTAATATACAAAACGTAGCCGCTTCTGCCGAAGAGCAAAACGCAACAATGGAAGGTGTCTATTCTTCCGCTGAAGTACTAAGTGAAATGGCACAAGATTTGTATAGGGTGGTCAATAGTTTTAAAATTGAATAAGCCGTTCCATCTGTCCAGTACATATTCGCAATCTCTGTGCTATAATTTAGAGCGTAGAATAATGATTGAGGTGACCATTCTTGGGCTTACATGTTGTACTATATCAACCAGAAATTCCGGCGAATACTATGAATATTGCACGGACTTGTGCCGCAACGGATACAGCCTTGCATTTAATCCGACCACTTGGCTTTTCAACAGACGAAGAAATGATAAAACGTGCAGGTTTAGATTTCTGGCATTCTGTAAATATAACGTATTATGACTCATTAGATGACTTTTTTTCAAAAAATCAAGGTGAGTTCTACTATATTGAGACATTTGGTGAAAAAACACATTCATCCTCTGATTTCAGTGATGTATCAAAGGAACATTATTTTATGTTTGGAAAAGAAACAACGGGTTTACCAAAAGATTTACTAAAAACAAATAAAGACCACTTTCTAAGAATACCCATGAGTGATCATGTTCGTTCACTGAACCTTTCGAATACAGCTGCGCTATTGGTGTATGAGGCTTTGCGCCAGCAAGGGTATCCTAATTTAAAATAAAAAAATCTTCCGTTCTGGAGGATTTTTTGTTTGTCAGGATCAGTGACGCTTTCACTCTTTTTTTCTATATGATAAATATTCTAAAAATCTCTTGGATGCAAGGGAAAGTGATTTTTGCTCTCACATAACGTGTTGACTTTGGATTTTTGCGGCTACCGGTAAATTCAGAACTTGAAACGACCTTTTTCAACATTTGCCGTCTGTTAAACCCTCCGAAATACACACTGAAACAAGCTTTGCGATCACCATTGCCATTTCTTGTGGCGATTCCTTCATTCCATTTTCCATCCATCGCTGTAAAGCCCCAAGATGGGCTGAGGCGATATATGCACTGATATATTCTACTGGGACACTTGTCTTCTTCTTTTCTAACTGGACTGAATACGACTCCATTATCATATTTTTTAATTTAACCTGGAAAGTTAAATCCCCTTTTGGACCCAATAACACTTTAATCAAAGGTGAATTTTTATATACATATTCAAGCACCTTCATATTATTTAAAGCAATCTCTTGTAGGTTGGTACTGTGAAGCTCTACTTTTACAATCTTGTGCCCTATCATTTCTATATCTTTAATAATTTCTTCGCTGCTCTTCTCCAATAAATCAAATTTATCTAGATAATGTAGATAAAACGTACTGCGATTGATATCTGCCCTTTCAATGATGTCCTTTACTGTAATTCTTTCAAAACTTTTTTCCATTAATAATTCTGCCAGTGCATCCCGAATCAACCTTTTTGTCCGAAGTGATCGCCTATCCATTGGCCGTTTTTCCATTTGTACCCTCCCACCGAAATATTTTGATTTTTTCATTACAGTTTATTCCATTATTGAGAGATTAGTATGCTTTGTGGATTAAAGTGCATTCTATTTAAAAAAATTTTCTGAATTTTATAGACATATATCGAAATTCTGTTGATTACTGGACATTTGTAGTCCTTTTAATGGTTGTAAGTGCTTACAATATACCATAATCTAGTTTCTAAAGATACATTTATACAATGTATAAATTATAAAAGAAAGTGAGGTTAAAAAGATTATGTCAGAATTAACAACTACAACGGTAAAAACAAAAGGTTATCTTTCATATGTTCTTGAAAGCGGAAACAAAGATAATGGAACTATTATTTTATTGCATGGAGGTGGTCCAGGCTCTTCTGCTCTATCTAATTGGGAGGAATTCATTCCAGAATTAAGTGATCAATTTCATGTGATTGCTCCCGATATCGTTGGTCATGGAAAAACCGATCATCCCGAAGATTCCCCGAAAAGTGTAAGAGGTTGGATGCGTTTAAGGGTAGACCAAATATTAGCCATTATGGATGAGATGGGTATCAGAAAGGCCCACTTAGTAGGAAATTCCATGGGAGGGGCACTAGCCATGCACCTTATCATGACTGAGCCCGAACGCTTCAACCACATTTCATTAATGGGTAGTGCTGGAGGTAAAATGTCCCCTACACCAGAATTAGAACGAATGGCTAATTTTTATAAGGATCCAACAGAAAGTGCGTTGGCAAATTTAACGAGATGGTTTGTTTATGATGAAAGGATTATTTCTGATAGGATAGCAGCGATTTCTAAGGATCGATATAACGAAGTGATGCGTCCTGACGTCCGAAGATCCTATGAAAGCTTTTTTCAAACATCACCATCAGAAATGATGGTCCCACCGTCTGCTCTTCGACGTATGGAACAGCAATTCCTATTAGTGCATGGCCGTGAGGATCGCTTTGTTTTACCAGAATCCAGTATATATTTACAGCAGCACCTCCCAAATGCACAGCTTCACATTTTTGATAAATGCGGACATTGGGTTCAAATCGAAAAGAAAGATAGCTATTCCAAACTACTGATAGATTTTTTTAATAATAAGTATTAACGCTATAACAGAATTATTAATTTGAATGGGGTGGAATGATGAAAACTTCTCAAGTTGATGTTAATGAATTACTCGCTGCAGCGGAGAAAATTGGACAATTAGCGGAGGAAGAACTACAGGAAGCTGAGAAAAACGCTACATTTTCAAGTAAGGTAATCGACGCAATTAAAGAAGGACAGTTAAATAAATTAATGCTACCTAAAAAATACGGTGGTCCACAAGTGGATCTAAGAACTTTTATTAAAATTATTCGGACTGTTGCGAAACACAATACTTCCGCAGCCTGGCTAACCTATTTTTATGGACTGCATAATGTCGTACCAGCATTTTTACCGGAAAAAGGTATGGATGAAGTAGTAAATCAAGGTGGAATGATTTGTGATGTCTTCCCTCCTGTTGGGAAAGTTGTAAAAGACGGAGATGGCTATCGTCTAACTGGAACATGGGATTTTGCTAGTGGAATCCTTTATTGCGATTGGCTCGGTCTTGGAGCAGTAATCGAATTACCTGATGGACAAGGACCGGAATATGTAATGTTGGTTATGCGTACATCAGAGATAGAAATAGTAGAAAATTGGGACCCGATTGGGTTAAGAGGTACTGGAAGTCATCGTGCTGTTGTTGAGGATGTCTACGTTCCTTTTCATAGAATCGTTTTAGTAGATCGGGCTGTACAAACAGGAAAACCCCCTCAAGATAATTATGATTTAGATTACCCGTATTACCATGTTCCATTCTTCCCTGCATACTGTGCCGGATTTCCCGCTATTGCACTAGCCGGTGCTGAACGCTTGCTTGAAGAATTTAAAAAACGGACGGAAAAGCGGGTAAGAGTCGATGGCGTTTCCGAAATGAATTCACCGCGAAGTCAGCGAGTCTTAGCTGAATTAACATTAGAATTGCAATCCGCTGAAGGATTAATGGAACGTTATATGAATTTGCTTGAAGATGAAAATGGAAATGACCATCGGGAGGAGTTCTTTGCCCTCAGAGCAAAAATAGGAAAAATGGTTGCTGATATTGCTGTAAAAGTTCTATTAACACTTGGTGGAATGGCAACTCGACGGGGCGATGTAATTGAAGTTTTTACAAGGGATTTATTAACACTCGCTACTCATAAAACCATGCTATATGAGGACTCCATCGATTATTTTGGACAGAAGCTGTTTTTATCTGAATCAACCCTTAAATTGGGCTAAAATACAGGAGGGATAAAATGTACATTCCAGAAATTGCAAAGCTAGGACACGTCTCATTAGTTACCCCAAACTTACAAAAATCTTTATGGTTTTTTCATGAAGTACTTGGATTAGAAATTACAGAACGGTCAAAAGACACCGTGTATTTAAGAGCAAATAGTGAATTCGAACACCATAGTCTTGTACTTCAGGCTGGTGACAGAGCCTATATGGATCACGTTGGTTGGCGTGTGAAAAGGCCGGAAGACATAGAAGAATTTGAACGAAGATTGAGAACCTCTAATATTGAGGTAAAGAAGCTTCCTAAAGGTCAAGAGAATGGACAAGGAGATGCCATTCGCTTTCAAATGCCAACAGGCCATACGTTTGAGCTGTATTATGACGTTGAAAAACCATATGCCAGTCCTGAAGACCGGTCTGTCTTAAAAAATCAGAACTATAAATTATGGAATCGGGGTATAGCACCTAGAAGAATCGACCATGTAAACCTTTGGACCTCCACTAATCCGAGTGCCGCACATGATTGGTTGTCAGGTAATCTCGGTTTTAAGATGAGAGAATTCATTCGACTTGGTAACGGACAAACTATAGGAGGTTGGATGAGTGTCACTCCACTTGTGCATGATGTCGCAGTGATGGCTGACCCGAATGCAGCAACCCCGGCACGACTGCACCATGTCGCATACTGGTTAGACAACGCACAAGATGTTTTACGAGCATGTGATATTTTAAGGGAGCACGGAATTGTTCCAGATCAAGGACCAGGAAAACACGGTATCAGTCAAGCTCTGTTTACTTATGTCCGTGATCCAGGAAGTGGACACCGAGTCGAATTGTTCAGCAATGGTTATCTAATATTCGACCCGGACTGGGAGCCTATCGAGTGGAATGAAGAAGAACTACCAATCGGTCTTACATTCTGGGGTCCAACCGATTACGTACCACATCGTGGCGAACATCCAATGAATCTAACTACAGAGGCTTAATAATCATTTAAATAGCGTGATAATTCGCATATGAATTACCACGCTATTTTTATAAATGCTTTTATCTATGGAAGTATTTCTTGGTATCATTAAGGATGTGAACCAATTTTTTATAAGGGACGCGGGACCGGGAACAACGCCCCAGAGGAGATGATGTTTACCAAGGGATCATTTGGTGAATAAAAGAGTTATATATTGCCGTGGACATAGCATGAAGACCAACTTCGGGAGAGGACAGAAGAAGCTCGCCCTATAATAGAGAGAGCCATCTAACTTGAAATGATCAGCTGATCCCTGCCTTTTTCTTTGGCCATATATAAATTTTTATCCGCTTCCTTTATTATGTCCTTTAATAATAATCCGTCTTTCATGTTTGCTAAGCCTATAGATACAGAGATTGAGATGGAGTGATCATCATCTATTTTAAAAGCCGTCGCACGTATTTCATTTTGAATTTCTTTTATTATTGCAACTCCTTGATCGGGGGCATTTGTTCCCAGATATATTATGAATTCTTCTCCACCATATCTTGAAGCAATTACATTTTCCCCTTCATATTTCTTGAAAATAGCTGATACATTTATCAAAATATTGTCACCGGCTACATGACCATAATTATCATTCAACTTCTTAAAATGATCTATATCTATCATCGCTATATAATGATTTAAATGTGACGCAGTTATCTTTCCTTCAATAGCCTTAATGAATTCAGTTCTATTAAGAAGTTTTGTTAAAGGGTCATGCCTTGCAAGAAAAGTTAATTGTTCTTTTAAAGCTTCACGTTTATATTCAAGTACAATAAATGAATAATAAATAAAAGTTGCGCCAAGAAATGAGGCATACCTTATTAAGAAAATATCCTTAAAAATTTCTATTCCATTGGGAACAATAAATACGATTGGAAAGTCGGAAATCAACCAACAAACTGAAACAACCAAAACCATTTCAATAACTTTACTTTTCTTTTTTTTGAACATGAAATACGCTAATGTGAATAATGTTGGTAAAATCATGCCAAACATAATACCAGGAACAGCACCATCTCCACCTATAAAATAGCGCCAAGTAGAAACAATAAAAAGAACCGGAAGTGTGACCCTCCAACCCCTAAATACCGCCAATAATAAAAGCGGAATTAATCTTAGATCTAATCGATATCCCCCAAAATGAATCGGCAAATAGAACATCGTAATAATTACCCCGGAAAAAAGTAAGACAATACACATGTATAGCAATTTTTCAGGAAAACGTTCACGGTAGTTCATTAATGTGCTCATTAATAAATGACCTAATAATATGATTGCCAAATTTGACAAAATTGATTGAAACATAATAGCTGCTCCTTGGTAAGTATTACTTTGTGAAATGATAATTCCTTAAACAAAAAAAGACCCTTTTATTTAAGGGTTGGTTGCGCGACTCGGTCCGAAACTTTCAAAGTGCTATATACAAATTGTTTATCATCGTCTTCGTTTCTATAATATCTATAATTATTACTATTCTAACCTTTATTATAGACTTAAAGATATAAATATCAACTGATACTTCATTTAGCTACTCTAGTTATCTTAAAAAAGCAGCCTAATTATGGACCTTTTCCAAAGCTAATTTTATCCCAAAGCCTATCAGTATTGTCCCTGTGATTCCTTCAATAATACTTTGTGCTTTAGGTTTTTTCATAAAACCACTAATCTGGTTTATTAAAGAGACATAAAGTAAAAACCATATGCTAGTCAATACAGTATAAGTGATACCCATTATAAGAAACGGTATAAAAGTGTTACTTCCAGAATGCACGAATTGAGGCAAAAAGGTTAAGAAAAATACAGCAACTTTTGGATTGAGGATATCAGTAAGAAATCCTTGTTTAAAACAAGAGGTGTTATTAAACCGGCTATCTACGTTCATCTCACCACTAGCTGTTTCATTCTTTTTATTTTTCAAAGACAATAATGCTTTAACACCCAGATAAATCAAGTAGACGGCACCAACGTATTTGAAGACTGAAAACAATAATGCTGATTTCACAATGATTGCTGAAAGTCCTAATATGGCCGCTGAAGTATGAATAAAAAGAGCACAACAAGTACCCATAGCTGTTTTAAGGCCGCCACTTCTCCCAACCGTAAGAGTATTTTTTGTAACTATAGCAGTATCGGGACCGGGTAAAATAATTAGAAAAATGCACATAAAGACATACAGATAGAAATTTTCCATTTTGATATCACCTTTTTAAATCTTATTTAAGATTATCGTTATACTTACAAACATATTTTGCCATTTTTTCTTAAAATGCGAAAAAGCCCTAGAACTTCATTCATCATTCTAGGACCCTCTCTTATAACCGGTTGATATGTGACAAAATTGGGTCAGACTATTTGTTTAACAGATGCTTCTTTGAAAAATCGATCATATCGCAAAGGTTCAATTGGAATGGTTGTCTCTTTCTCCAATATCATTTCTTCAATTAACTTGCCTGTGACCGTTGCCAAGCTGATGCCGTCACCTTCATGGCCAGCAGCAATATAAAATCCTGGTACTTTTTCAACGCTTGAGACGATTGGTAAATGATCGACCGTCCAAGGCCTAAAACCGGTATACGTCCGAATCATATTGAAATCATTTATTCCTGGAAAAAAGCGCAAGGCCCGTTTGGCCATAGTCTGTACAACATGAATATCTACTCTTGCATCAAAGCCTACAAATTGACGACTGCTGCCTAGCAAAAAGTTCTGACTTTCAGTTGGTTCAAGAACTAGGGCCACACCATGTCGTAATGTTTGTGGGTCCGCAATGCGTTCACGTTCAAATTTATTCATCAAATAGCCGAATTCCATGACATTTCTCATCACAATCGGCCTTTGCCTGGACCCAACAAGAATATGTCCTTTTCTAGGCTTAATCGGAATCTCGATATCTAGCATTTTTCCGATAAATGGTGCCCAAACTCCTGCAGCATTCACTACTTTTTTTGCAGTAAAAATACCCTTTGTTGTTTCGATGGAGAAGTCTTCCTTCTTTGAAACCAACTTGACCTCCGCACGAGTATGCAGTTTCAATCCATATTGTTTCGCCTTATCTATTAGAGAGTAGCAAAATAAATACGGGTTGATCAGTGAATCCGTTTCACATTCCAAGCCGCCTGGGATGTCATCGGCAAAATAAGGGGATTCCTGACGTATATCCGAACGGTCAAGAAGCTTGAATTTCAATCCAGCCCGATTTTGGATATCCACCCATTCTTTGGCGGCTTCCATCTCGGCATCATTGTCACACACTAGTATACTTCCAAGTGCACGGTATTCAAATGGCAGATCAAGATTTTTTTCCAATTCAATAGTTAATTCCTGGCTAGCCAATGACATGAGACTATCAAAGCCTGGATCCTTATCAACGATGGTAATATTTCCATCACAACGTGAAGATGTACCACTTGCTATGTCCCCTTTTTCGATTAACATGCAATCAATCCCTGCTTTTGAAACATAATAAGCAATCGCACAGCCCATTATACCGCCGCCGATAATGGCAACTTCTGCATGACTTTTATCGCTCATACCTCAATTCCTCCTTTATCAGCGCTAAACGTTCTAAAGGCTTCCTTCATCTTCCAACGCCCTTGATCAATCCCCGGATGGAATTGGATGGTTGCTTTTTCACGAGTGGTTGTGACGCTTAGCTTCGCTTGATGAATTTTTTGTTCTATGTCACCGCTGTTTTGTACTTTTCGTTTAGCCATAGACAGGCCAGCCAACGTCCCCTGAGCCCGGGCAACTTTTGCGCTTTCGATTCCTGTAATATTTCCCGCAACATATAGTCCCGCAAGCGGAGTCTCCATCAGTTCATTGTGCACGGGGACATGACCGCCAAGTTCCTCGATATATTGAAAGGGGCAGCCGATAACAGCCGCAAGTTCTGCAAGCGGGTAAAGCCCGCCAGCAATACACACAAAATCCACCTCGATGGTTTTCTCACTTCCTGGAATATGTTCCCCATCCGCTGTAATATCACAAATGGTCACAGATTCTACCTGATTTTCCCCATTTATTTTCGTGACAGCTTTGCGAATATGGATTGGCATTCCCCACATTTTAACGCCGCTTTTAGGAAAAAAGTCCACTGCTAAATCTCTAACCCAATCTACTTTTGCAAATTTACTGCCAAAACGGATGAACGCCGAAGGAGCCAGATGGGCAATACGAACCAACCCTTCCATGACTTTTCGCGGATTCCCTTGATCCGCCGAAACTAGATTAAGAGCGGGAAGTGCCATGCTATGCAGTTCAACTCCTGCCAACTGCAATTCCCGTGCGATAGCTGCAGACAAAACGTTTACACCTACAATGATGCCTTTGTTCCCAACACGGACACGATGCACGTTTGTCATCACCTGGGCTGCACCAATGGACATGACCCCTGGTAATGTCCAGCCCGGGATCATCGTTGGTTTTTCGGCAGCACCAGTTGCAATCAGAAGGTTTTCCGCATCAAAAACTCCTTCGTTTGTATATATACTAAAACTACCGTCTGTTTTTTCAATATGATAGGCAGAAATGCTACATCTTATATCCGTATCAAGCTCCTTAGCTTTTTCCAAAAGAATTCTTGTTTCTTCTATTCCGTTCCACCATTCGCCATTTGGTTCCAAGTGTAGTTGGCCGAGCAACCTTCCGCCCGGTTTGGGAAATTCATCGATGACAAGAACGTGCATATTCCATTCCCTGCAGGCAATCGCGGCGGATAATCCAGCCGGTCCTGCACCAATAATCAGTACATCATACATAGGAATCATCCTCCTTGTCGCCTTTAATTTTTTCGAATTCTGCGTATGTCCGCGGCAAATCGACCTTATTTCCCCTTGATTTCAATGGAGAGTCTTGTAGCTTCCCGCTTTCGATAACCATATTTTCCTTAATTTCAGTCAAACATGCCCGAATATTGGTTTTATGATCGGCAGTCACCCGACATTCAAAACAATGACCAATATTGCAATAAATCCCACGTGGTGTTCCACTTTGTTCGTGTACCCGTAGCTTCCGTATCCCATTGGCCAACAGCGCTGAGGCAATCGTGTCTCCTTCGTATCCTATATATTTTTCCCCATCAAATGTAAACGGAATTTCTTTCTGAATCGGTAATTTCCCTAGAACAACATGATCCATGATTCGATGATTATTCATTTATTTCCCTCCCCCTAATATTTCTAATGATACCGGTCTGACAGGAGGCTGGATTTTCAGCGGGTTTTCGTGCTGCGGCTTTTCTCCCGTAAGCTTTTCCATAATGACATTCAACTCCGGACGACATGTCCGCCCACCACAGAAACCCATCCCCGCTCTTGTACGCATTTTAACTTCCCTTAAAGAACATTGATATTCATTAAGCGTTTGCTCGATCTCTTCTAAATCTACCTCTTCACATCTACAGACGATAATCTTATCCATAACTTCTTATCCCTCCATTTTAGAAAAGCGGAAGCGCCTTGCTCATCACCGTACAAACTGGAGGGTCTTCGACTGAGATAAAGGAAACTTGAATTGCGTCAGCACAATTCTTAGTTGACTTATCGTAGGGAGGAGACCTGAAGTTTGCTAGGCGATAGGCGCTGTAGCTAGACAATAATGTGCAAAACTTATACTTTCTTTACTTTGAACTAAAGAAGCAACCTACTTCCTAGTTCCATAAGAAAGTGAACAATAATATTTAAATGAACACAAAAAATAATTGCAATAATACGAATATTTAGTTAATTATTATTATAAGTGAAAACATTCCAATTGTCTTCGTACAAAATATAAAACACACGAAGATGAATTTGTAGAAAATTACAAATAGTCGTCACTCAAGTTCTGTACAAACGATATCTTTTTATCTAAAATAATGGTAATTGTTCCAAGCTGTGAAAGGATAGCCTCCTTAGTAAATATGGAAATAAAGGCGGTTTTTTATGAATAATTTTAAAAACCTTCAAGATTTTGTTGATGAAGTTAGTGAAGTTTTAAATTGCCCAATTACCGTCGAGGATGCCAATCATCGGTTACTAGCCTATAGTAAACATGATGAGAATACAGATTCCGCAAGAATTTCAACAATAATTGGACGAAGGGTTCCTGAGAATGTCATAAACAGTCTATGGAAAAATACTATTATCCCTACTTTACTATCTAGTGATCAACCATTAAAAATTAAGGAAATTCCGGAGGTGGGATTAGGAAATCGGATTGCTATATCTATTCGCAATAATCAAGAGGTATTAGGGTTTATATGGGTACTTGACCAAAATGAAAATATTGACGATAAAGGTCTTGAGTATCTAGTTGCGGCAAATAACGTGGCCAAAAATTTGTTGTTAAAAACTCAAACAGCGAAGTATAAAAAGCAAGAGGATTATCAAGAAATTTTTAGAATGTTTCTAAATGGGCATTTCAAGGACCAACAGAGAGCAATCATGCAATTTGAACAACTAGGAATTACAACACCTTCTACTTTTTCTATTATCATTATTAGATTTCAACATTGGATTACTGACCCTTTTTGCAAGCAATTTATTTATGTGATGGAAACAACCCAAAATCTAAATATCATTTTTTATCGAGCAGATGAAAATGATTTAATAATTCTAGTAGCGCCAACGACAAATCAACCAACTGAAGAGCTTCAAGATTATATAAAAATCTTCATAAAGAAAATAGAGGAAAGATTCCAAATTGATAATTTGCAATGTGGTTTTGGAAGTATCTATACTAAGCTTTCATTAATAGATTCCTGTTTTAAAGAGGCACAAACTGTTCTAATGCTTAGGGCTATTTTTCCAAAGGAACTTTCAGGTGTATATGGTTATAATCAGCTTGGTTTGTTTCAGCACATTCAAACTATTGCTCCTTACTATCATATACCCAATCCTATCTCTACATTAATAGAATATGATAAAAAAAATAATAAGGAACTTCTATATACACTGGAAACTTATTTAGATTGTGACTTAAATATAAATGAGGCATCTAAGCATTTGCACATCCATGCCAACACGCTAAATTATCGTTTGAAAAGAATTGCCGAGATAGCGCAAATTAATTTTAATAACTTTAATGAAAAAGGGGCGTTGTATTTAAACCTTAAATTATATAAGTTTACTAAGAAAAAGTAGGCTTTTTTCATCAATATTTGTTTTTTCTATATGATAAATACTCTAAAAACCTCTTAGATGCAAGGGAAAGTGATTTTTGCTCTCTCATAGCAATACATATATTTCTATAAGCGGGAACTTCAAGTTCTTTCGCGATAATTTTGTATGGAATACGCTGTAGAATCAATTCCGGTAATATACTGATTCCAAGCCCATTTTCTACCATAGACATAATGGCATAGTCATCCCATGTTGTAAAATGGGCTTTCGGTGAAATATGATGCTTCTCAAAAATTTCAGAGACTTCTGCGTTCGCACCCTTTTCCAATAGCATTAACGGATTGTTCAATAACTCGTTGATCGGAAACTTATCACAATGCGCAAGTGGATGATCTTGCGGAATCACTACCAGCAAACGGTCTTTCTCCAAAAAGATCGTTTCAAGTTCTGTTTTTACCGGCAGCCGCAAAAATCCAAAGTCAACACGTCCTTCTATAATCCAGTTTTCAATTTCAGTATAATCGCCTAACAGCAGTTCAAAATCAATCTCCGGATAGTCCTTCCTAAAGATCTTAATCATATTGGGGAGCCAATGAGTTGCCACGCTGGAAAATGTTCCAATACGAATCATCCCAGACTGCATATCGTGTAAGTCCTCAATTTGCCTCATTAAGATTTCATGCTCATTGCAAATTCGCTTTAACTGGGGCAGCAATTTTAAGCCATCTGAGGTTAAACTGATACCGGCACGCCCCCTTTCAAAAAGGAGAACTCCCCATTCCGTTTCTAAATCGTTAATCATACGGCTGATGCCAGACTGTGTATAGTTTAAACTTTGAGCAGCTTTTGTAAAACTCCCATATTCTACTGCTTTGACAAATGCCAAATATTTATGGATATTCATATCACTTTTCCTTTCACATCTGATTTTGTCATGGTCATCATGAGAAACATTCAATTTTGTAATATTTGGAGTCATGATATGCTATTTTTATTAAAAATTCAAGTTGGGAATGTGGAAGGATGGTATAAAAATGAAAAGTGCATATTTCAAATATATAGCCGCATTGCTCCTGTTCGGTACAAACGGAATTGTTGCAAGTTACATTATATTGAACAGCTATGAAATTGTTTATTTACGGACTATGATTGGCAGCCTTTTTCTAATTGCAGTATTTGCATTGACTAAGCAGAAAGTCCAGTTTCGGAAAAACAAATCACATTTTCTGTATTTAGTGATTTCCGGCGTGGCGATGGGGGCAAGCTGGATATTTTTGTATGAGGCATATGCACAAATCGGTGTAAGCATTGCCACCCTTGCCTATTATTGCGGTCCAGTGATTGTTATGATCGTTTCCCCCTTTTTATTCAGGGAGAAGATGACCACCGCCAAACTACTTGGATTTCTTGCTGTTATAATTGGAATGCTTGGCGTAAACGGGCAAGCATTGTCACAGGGTGGATCTTCCTGGGGATTGATTTGCGGAATGTTAGGTGCAATCATGTATGCCTTTATGGTAATTTTCAACAAAAAGGCAAAAAGCATAACAGGACTTGAAAATTCCATGTGTCAGTTAATCACGAGCTTTATAACGGTTGCTACATTTATGGGTTTAAAGCAAGGATTTTCAATCAACATTATGCAAGGCAATCTAATGCCTATACTACTATTAGGCGTTGTAAATACTGGTATCGGTTGCTATTTTTATTTTTCTTCTATTGGCGCTTTGCCCGTACAGACAGTATCAATTCTCGGATATTTGGAGCCGCTTTCGGCATTGATTTTTTCAGCTGCCATTTTAGAAGAAAAATTAAGTCTTGTGCAAATAGCCGGGGCTGTGTTGATCTTGGGTGGTGCGGCAGTTGGAGAATTGTTTCGGGCAAATAAAAATGAGTTAAGGGAAGAAAAGGGAGACATGATTTTGTGATGGATTGGCAAGGAGATATTTATGAACGAGATTAGTGCCCAAAACTGTACAACAAATAGATTATTCAAGTCATCTGTTTATTTTAGAGTCTATTTAAAGTATAATAAGAATATACTAAAAAAGAGAGAAGTGCGCTAACACTGCTCCAGCAACCTCTACCCTCAGGGTGGTGGTTGTCAAAAATTATTTGTTTTTCTGAGAACCACCCTGCTTACGACGGCGAGGGGTGGTTTTCTTGTTCTCTAATACGGTTTTCCGAAAGAAATAGGCACCTATTTCGCGCACAATCCCTTTCAGAACTTCTCGTAATAATTCAAGAAATGTTTCCATGATGATCACCTCCTTTCCTTAACAGAAAGAAGAGCGACAACCAACCACCCTTCAATATTCAGTTGCCCTATTATTTTAACATACCCTATTCACCAATCACCCTAACATTCCTCGACAAATTTTGAGGAGTAACTGTGTGACGAGATCTAAAGACGTAAAGTAAAAATAAAATTATGTTATACGGACAGAAACAACTTACGAGTTAAGCTAATAAATTCATCTAAAGGTGGTGTCACTAATTTATCCTTATGCCAAGCAATTTGAATATAAAGCGGAGATAAGGAAACATTCCACGGTAATTCCTTCATTCGTCCCTCTTCAAGTTCTTTTTTTACAACCATCTCAGGCAGTAATGCTACGCCCAATCCTGCAATTACACATTGTTTGATAGCCTCTATACTAACAAATTCTATTTTATCTAATGGGTATATTCCAAGAGAATTTAGGGATTCTTCGAACATATTTCGATAAGAACAGCCAGACTCTGTAAGTAACAGAGTTTCATGCTTCAGATCATCTATTGAAAACGCAGATTTAGGTTGGTTTGATGTTATGACTAGTTTTAACTCCTCTTTGATAAGTTGCTCTACTTTTAGCGATCCTTCAGGCTTCCTTTTATCCATAATAAAAGCAACATCTAATAATCCCTCCATAAGCTGCTTTCTTGCCATTTCATCAGAATGTGCAGGTTTAAATACTAGCTTTACTTTTGGAAATGCAGCCTTGAACTCTTTAAGAATTGGTGGTAATCGATACGTACACTGACTCTCCTGAGCCCCTATTGTTAGAGTACCAGTTAGTTCTTCTTCCCCGTTTGCTGCCGTAATTGCTTCTTCACTTAAATTAATCATTTTTTCAGCATATCTTTTAAATTGAAGTCGGGCTTCTGTTAAAATCAGTCTTTTTCCTAAACGCTCAAATAAGGGTTTGCCAATCTCATCTTCAAGGGCTTTAATTTGAGCCGTAACACTTGATTGTGCAAAATTCAATAGTTTCGCAGTTTGAGTAAAATTTAAATTTTCCGCGGCATGTTAAAAAGTAATCAATTGTTTAATTTCCATTTTCTCAGCCCCTTTCAAATCGTTTTTTTCGATTTATTCTATCGAAATAATCATCTTTATCGATTGGTTAACTTATTATAAGATATAAATATTCGAAGGACAATAATAGAACCCTTTAAAGTGAAAGGAGTTAATCAAAATGACAATAGCAGTTATTTACGGTGGAAGCCGTCCAAACGGGAATGCAGAATCATTAACAAAGGTAGCAATTCAGGGTTTAGATGTGGAAGAAGTATATCTGAAGGATTATTTCATTGAACCTATAAACGATAAGCGACATGCAGAGGAGGGATTTCCAGAAGTGAATGATGATTATAACTTCATCATTGATCGTATTCTTCCGCATGATATTCTTATTTTTTCTACACCGATTTATTGGTATAGCATGACAGGAACAATGAAGAATTTCATTGATCGATGGTCACAAACTTTAAAAGACACAAAGTATCCCGATTTTAAAGAGCAACTGTCTAAAAAAGGAGCTTATGTCATTGCAGTGGGTGGAGATAATCCCTACATAAAGGGTTTACCAATGATTCAGCAGTTTCAATATATTTTTGACTTTGTTGGAATATCTTTTGAAGGATATATTATTGGAGAAGGCAACAGACCGGGTGATATTGCTCAAGACTTTAATGCACTGTCTGCAGCGGAACAACTTCGAAAAAAATTACAATAATGCTTCAAGTTGGAATGAATACATGGGGGATGGGAGTTCATGAGCCAACAGACAATAGCGAACATAGGACCCTAAAGTGCAGCACCAAAAATGTTGAAGGTCTGGAGTGAACTAAGCCCTAATTCCCAAAAATCGGAAATATCTACATTCATTAGAAAAAGACGTAAATTGGTAGGCAAAGTGTCACTGGTTCGAATCCAGTATATGTAACAGGAGCCTGTTTCCCTGTATATCAAGGGAAACAGGCTCTTTGTTTTTCTTTAAACTATTATACTAAGTTTTGGTTATCTTGCTTGTTCACATTTTGCTAATCTCAATTTCCTCCATTAATACTTGCATTTTAAGGTAGCCGTTTTACCCAAAACCCTCCACGAAAATATCTTGGTTCATAGGAGATTACGAAAGCTTTTGGTACCATCTCTTTGATTGTATTGAGAAGCTCTTTTTCATTTGTACGCTTAGCTAACACTTGCATAACAATTCTGTTTCCTTCCCTTCCTTCAGCCAACCAGCTCGTTACCCCAAATCCTTTTTGCCTTAACAAAGAAGGAATATTTTCGTCTTCCTTATCAATTACAATTTGTACGGTAATATATCCTAACGCTAGCCATTGCTCAATTTTGCCTCCTAAGTAAACTCCAGTCCCCCAACCTAAACAATAGGCAATTAAATTTTGTGGTTTATCGATATTTTCCAGAACAATATTTAATCCCATCAAATATATAAAAACTTCAGCAATACTTAATATAGAAGCCAAAAGATTTTGACCCTTCATAACAAATAAAAGTCGAATTGTAAATGATGATACATATACAACATTTATGATAATGATTGTCATGACCATATAAACGCCATTCATTACGCCAATCCCCCGATTTCCTTAAATAATACATATTTCATTGCAAGGATGATTACTTTTGCAAAAGAGTCACCTGCATTTTTTATATTTTTGACTATCACATTTATCTATAACGTTTAATATATTAGGTCTTACCACCACATTATCATCCTTGTAAATTTAATATAAATGAAAAAATAGGATGCTAAATCTAAATTTCTTAGCATCCTATTTTCCATTAGATATTACTTGCCTTAACTAAATCAAATTCTTTTATCATTTCCTTAGTAGGAGCAGCTCCAACCTTCGAGAAAACAAAGGTAGCAATTAATGAAAAGAAAAACCCTGGAACTAGTTCATATAAATAGAATGGAATTACGGCAGCGGATTGGTCCATTCTTACACCATCGAGTCCCATTGGTGGGGTTGATAAAATAGACCATATGATAACTGTAAGACCACCTACAAGCATTCCAGCAAGGGCACCATTTCTTGTGGTTCCTTTCCAAAAGAGAGTTAATAAAATAACTGGACCAAATACTGCTCCGAACCCTGCCCATGCATAACCTACTAAAGATAATACTGAACTGTCTGGATTTTGTGCTAATACAAGAGCAATAATAGAAATAACCAATATTGCGATTCTTGTTAGCCACATTAATTCTCTGTGACTGGCATGTTTTCTGAAAAACCCTTTATATAGGTCTTCAGATAAAACTGAAGCTGATACTAATAATTGAGAACTTATTGTACTCATAATGGCTGATAAGACAGCTGTTAGTAATATACCTGCAACCCATGGGTTAAATAATACTTGTGCGAATTCTATGAATACGATTTCAGGGTTTGATAAAGGTGCATTTGCAAAATAAGCAATGCCGGCAAACCCTGTGAAGATAGCTCCAAACAACGCTAATACATTCCAAATGTTATATATTGAACGTCCTACAACAATATCTCTAGAAGATTTCATTGACATGAATCGAACAATTACATGGGGTTGACCAAAGTACCCTAAACCCCAAGCAAGTAGTGAAATAATTCCAAGTGCAGATGTTCCCGTAAAAATATCTATTTTATCCAGAGACATATTTCCAATCACTGAAA
The DNA here is from genome assembly GCA_023457235.1 of Bacillota bacterium. Lineage (GTDB taxonomy): Bacteria > Bacillota > Bacilli > Bacillales > Bacillaceae_J > Schinkia. The sequence continues at coordinate 2,205 of JAEWMK010000225.1, read as the reverse complement.
CAGTTTCAGTCCATCCACCAAGGTGGAAAAAGGCAACGATTGGTACCGTAATTAAAGCTAAAAACATTAACAAGCCTTGAAGGAAATCTGTCCAAGCTACAGCAAAGAAGCCTCCAAGAACAGTATAAAAGAATATAATACCAGTGCCTGTCCAAAGTGATACTTCATAAGGTATTCCAAACGTTTTTTCAAATAAAATGGCTCCCCCTACAAGACCAGAAGAAATATAGAATGTGAAGAAAATTAAAATAAATAAGGATGCAATTATGCTGAGAGATTTAGATTTATCTCGAAAACGATTTTCAAGAAAGTCAGGGAGTGTAAGCGAATTGTTGGCAACTTGAGTGAACACCCTTATTCTCCTACCAACAAATTGCCAGTTAATATATGCTCCAATGGCTAGACCAATTGCCAGCCAGCTACCCGATAATCCAGTAGCGTATATTGCACCTGGTAGTCCTAAGAGTAACCAACCACTCATATCTGATGCTCCTGTACTTATACCTCCAATAAATGGACCAAGTTCTCTTCCACCAAGTATATAATCATCAAAATTCTTTGTCCTTCTATAAGCCATGAAACCAATTGTGAAGAGGATTCCGAAATATACGATAAAAACAACTAAAGAGATATAACTCATTATTAACTCCCCCTCACATTAGCGGTTTTTTTTATTTGTTCCAAATTTTCAGAAATCAGTACAGGTTTCTTTTCTAGTCTTTCTTTTCTTATTTGTAAAAACAAACTCATTAATGATAATACTATTAACAATGACATCGGAATAAATAGCCAAAAAAATGTAGAAAAGGGAAGGGACATTACCATATTATCAATCTCCTTCTAAAATAATTTTTAAGCGCTTTCAACACAATTGGAAAATTAATTATAGCAATTTGCAATTTATCAGATTCACTAGGAGTTTACCAATGTATATCTTGGTAAACCCCCTATTAAAAATTAAATTTTCTAAAGTTATATCATAACTAGTTTTGTCTTACAGTGTGCGTTCTTCCTTGGCTAAATAGTTTCAAATAATCATATCCCCCTGCTTTAGAGTCTGTACCTGAAAAATTAAAACCTCCAAATGGATGCACGCCTACTAGGGCACCTGTACAACGACGGTTCACATATAGATTTCCACAATACATACGCTCAATCGCTTGTTCAATTCTAGATTCATCTTTTGAGAAGAAGGAACCTGTTAACCCATAATCTGTATTATTGTAAATCTCAATCGCTTCTTCCCAATCTTTTGCCTTTGAAATAGTAAGAACTGGACCAAAGATTTCCTCTTGCATAAGGGTGCTATTTGGATCAGCATCTACGAAAATAGTAGGATTAATATAGTAACCTTCTTCACTACCTTTCGTTCCGCCCAACACTAGTTTTGACTCTTTTTTACCTATTTCAATATATTCTAAAATTCGATTATAGGCCTTCTCATCAATTACCGGACCGACAAAATAGTTTTCTTCACCATTTCCTACTTTTATTTCTTGGGCAAGCTCTACTACTTTTTGAATTAATTCATCATATACATCTTCAACAATGATTAATCGAGAACCTGCAGAACATTTTTGTCCTTGGAAAGTAAAGGCAGATTGAATAATTTCGCTTGCAGCAAAGTCTAAGTCAGCTGTTTCATCAACGACGATGCCGTCTTTTCCGCCCATTTCGGCGTTCACACGTTTGATCCATTTTTGTCCTTCAGCTGTTTTTCCAGCAATTTCATTAATGCGAAGACCCACTTCTTTAGAACCTGTAAAACTTATAAAGCGAGTGAGTCGGTGACCGGTAATATAATCACCAATGACAGAGGAGTCTCCAGGAATAAAGTTAATCACTCCGGCAGGCAATCCAGCCTCTTCCATTAATTCAACAAACTTATAGGCAATGATTGAAGTATTGGAAGCAGGCTTTAATAATGTTGTATTACCTGTAACAACTGCTGATACAGTTAATCCCACAGTGATAGCTAACGGGAAATTCCAAGGTGGTACAATAAAACCTACTCCTAACGGGATGTATTTTAACTGATTCTTTTCATTAGGAATAGTTTTTAAATGGTGATGATCCTCTTCTAATTGATTCATTGATCTTCCATAGAAATTCAGGAAGTCAATCGCTTCGGAAACTTCAGCATCAGCTTCTTCATAATTTTTTCCAGATTCAATAATTAATGCCGCTGAAAACTCATGACGTTTC
>JAEWMK010000224.1 GCA_023457235.1 Bacillota bacterium | reverse complement strand
CCATCGACCTGATGGTTGATCAAAATAAAAATATTTGGATTATTGAAGTAAACACGAAAACATATGGCTATGCAAGCTTTAGAAAATTAAATAATAAACCCCTGTTTTTCAGATGCAAAACTACACCCTTTTTATACGCAAAAGCATTAGCTGGTTTCTAACTAATTCAGTATTGATCATGGAGTGTGAAGAAAAATATGGATACGATTATCTTTGTTGAAACAACAAAGTCAGGGTCCAGCAGGGAGGCTATAAAGGCTGCTGAGCAATTAGGTTATTTTACAGTGTTATTAACCGAAAGAAAAAGTTTTGTCGATCAACGTAAGGAATTTGACGATGTCCATCAAATGATTTTTATGCAACAAATAACAGAGGAAAATATTAGAAGTGAAATAAAAAAGCTAGAGGGGCAAGGGAAAATTATTATGACAATTATTAGCTTTGTAGACCCCTTTGTATCGATAGCTGCCCGTCTTTCCAATGAATTTTGCCACTCGGAAATTTCCGTCCTGCCTATAGAGGTGATGGAAGATAAAACGAAAACGAGAAAGGCACTTAAAAATAACGCAACTACTCCAAAATATAGTATCTATAAACCCTCTGACCAATTGAAGACTTTTATAAAAAGTGATAATCAAACCTTTCCTGCAGTGGTTAAATCACCAGTATCAAAGGCTTCAAAAGATGTATATTTGGTTGATAACCAAATGGAGATGGAAAATATTATGAAGAAGTTTCTACGGTTTTATCCATTACAGAAAATATTAGTTGAAGAATATTTAGTAGGTCCCCAATACTTGGTTGAAGTCCTTGTCCATAACGGTGAGATTCATATTATTGCCATTGTCAAACAAGATATCACAAAGAAAACAAGATTCATAGTAACTGGCTATGAAATACAATTAGCCGATGATGAACATTTACACCGAACTTTAATCGATGCAGTTACATCGATTATTAAAGATTTAAAAGTAACAAATACAGCTTGTCATCTTGAAATTAGATATGTTAATGGGAATTGGAAGTTAATTGAAATAAACCCGAGAATATCAGGGGGGGCCATGAATCGAATGATTGAGGAAGCTTATGGAATCAATCTAGTTAAAGAAACACTTAAGCTTTATCTCGGGTTTGAACCAAATGTAAAAAGAAAATGGGAGAGAAATATTTATACTCATTATATAACGATTGGTTCCTATGGAAACCTTATAAAAGTCACAGGAAGAAATAAAACTGCCGAGCAACCTGGAGTTGTCGATGTCTATATAAAACCTCGAAAAGGAGCTCAAATGACACCTCCGGTCTCGATGGGGCATCGATATGGATATGTAATGGCAACCGGCAATACGTCTTTGGAGGCAAAAACAAATGCAATGAATGCTGCCCGAAATATTAAATTTTATTTGGAACCAATTTAGGAGTGAACAGAAATGGTTTTAGTAGGGATGCTTCATTACCGAAAACACCCGGAAGAAGTTAAAAAAGCATATGCTTGTGCAGCGGTTGCGAAAATGATGGAAGTTGATTTCGTTTTTTTTACACCAAGCAGCGTTAATTTTGAGGAACAAAGGATCCAAGGATATATATTTGAAAAGGGTAGTTGGATAAAAAAAGAGATGGGGTTCCCTGATGTAATCTATAATGCGTCTCCAATGAAAACAGTCAGTCAAAAGAAAATATACCGAAAACTAAAAAAAACAATACCTTTTACAAGCCATTCAATTGGCAACAAAATGAAAGTATTTCGTAAGATTGAAAACGTTCCTGAATTTAGTCATTATTTAATTCCATCAAAAAAAGTATATGAATTCAAAGATATATTAGATGCAATTCAGGAATTTAACAAAGTTGTTGTAAAGCCTTTATCTGGAAATCATGGTGAAATGGTGATGTTTATTGAACGGACTCTGGATCAATATGATTTAATTGAAGGGGAAAATCACGAGATCGTTGATGAAGAAGGGCTCTATTCAAAAATTTCAACTTTAATGACTAACAAAGCCTTGCTTGTACAGCCGTATATTTTATGCAAGACAAAAGATGGATACCCCTATGATTTTCGAATCCATGTCCAAAAAGGTGGCACTGGTGAATGGGGGATTACGCTAATTTACCCTCGTATTGGTTCAAAAGACGGGATTATAAGCAATGTTAGTAAAGGTGGATTTATCGCAAAGCTTGGAAGCTTTTTAGATAGAGAATTTGGTCATGAAGGCTTTGATATTCAAAAAACTCTAGAGCAGTTTGCAATCCGTTTTTCAGAAAAATTTGATGAAATGTATAACAGACCGCTTGATGAATTAGGAATTGATGTTGGAATCGATGCCAATAAAAAGCTTTGGATTTATGAAGTAAATTGGAGACCGGGCTATGTCTACCGGGAGTTAGATGCGGCCATGAGGTTAATTCCATATGCAACCTATTTGGCCCAAAAAATGAAGATGAATATAAACGAACAACCGGAAAGTTAGACAGGAATTATTTAGCCATTCACCCACACCTTTGTACACCTTTGTCTATACAATATTATTAGAATAACTGTTTTCCATTAAGGGTGGGAGGGATTGTTTAATAATGGAAAAAGATAATAATATTTGTATGGCAATGAAAGTATTAGAAAAAGAACAGAAAATTATTTCTGAGCAAGAAGTGGAATTTCAATTTATATGTACACCTCCATCACCTGATACAATTCCTTTTATGCTTTTTGGTTGTAAGGACAGTGAAGAGCCCTTTACAGCCTATTGTATCAGCAGTGAGGGATGTGTAAAAACCCCTTTTTTTAGATTAGAAAAGCTTGATGAGGAAAGATGCTGTGCGGAATTATCGCTTCTCAAAGCCGTTGATATGGACGGTTGGCCTACTCTTGAATGTGACGAAATCTACTCATTAGTAAAAACGAAATGCTGTATAACAGTTGATTTAAGCTGTTTTTGTGTAATTAGTTCATTATCTCCCGATCTTGTAGATAGACCTTTACCTCATATTGAGCCAAAATAATAGGGCGGTAAAAAATTCAATAGATCTGATTGATTAGAAGATTATTTATTGCGGATATATTTAGAAAAGGCGAGCTCACTCATCCAAAGTTGCTCGCTTTTTATTTTTTATAAGAAAGAAATTTTTATGAAAAAGGGTGAAAAAATGAATATCGTAACAAACATTAAAATGACAACGGCAGCCCATATAGGTTTATCGAAAAAATTTGTAGGTCTTTTAGATAGAAACATCAAAGAGGCAATGTTCAGTTTTGGAGATTGGTCAGAACAAGTTCCGATCGTTTTTAAAGAAGAGCTCCCAGAAGATACAATAGAACTTCCAGCTGCATGGAATAAAAAATTTACGATTCCAGACCTATTTTATGAAGTGAACATAAAAGCTAATGTCATTAAATTAGGGCCAATTATTTGTTTTATACCTTCCCGGACACAAAGCGAGTTGATAAAAAGTTTACAAAACTATAAGCCGTATTATGAAAACTATAAACATTTGAATGGTTTAATATTTCTAAGCGCTTCAACTAGTATTGATATTAAAAATCAACGAATCCATGGGTTTTACTACGATAGTTTAAAAGGAACATGGGAAAAAGGAATATTTCCAATCCCTGATGTTCTTTTTCGGAGAGTTCCAATTTCACAAAGAACGCATCGGTTTCTGATAAGAAAATTAGGAAAGAGAATGTTCAATACACCTACCCTTAGTAAATGGATGGTATGGAAACAACTGGCAACAAATGAACAACTGTTTGAACATTTACCCCCTACAAATATTTTAACCAAAGGTCATTTAGATCAAATGCTGAAGCAGTACGGTGAAGTTCACATTAAGCCTGTCAATGGTTACTTTGCAATAGGAATCTATAAAATAAATAAACAATCTGATAAATATAGATTAAGAAGCTGGAATGGAATAACCAAGTTATTGTCAGAAAAAGAAATTTTTTTATTTCTTAAAAATAAAAGGAGTTATATTGTCCAGAAAAGTGTAATAACTGATCAAAGCGAGAACCGCAACATAGTATTAAGGGCTATTTTGCAAAAGGATAAACTAAAACAATGGCAATGTTCTGGTTCCTATGTGCGAATCGGGAAAGAAGATAGTATTGCAACTAATAGACATTTAACCGATACATTTAGTACGATAAGCAACATATTTAAAGACCACTATCATTTAAGTGACGATCAATCGGCACTAAAGGAGCAAGAATTATTTGAACTTTGCATTAAAGCATGCCAAGTTCTCGAACAGAAGGGTAACTATGCAGATGTTGCCATCGATATAATGATGGACGTACACCATAATTTCTGGATTTTAGAAATTAATCATCGTCGTCATAATCATTTAAGCCCATTACAAACTGTAAAAGACAAGGACATGTACGATAAAGTACTCCGAACCCCATTCGAATATGCAAAGAGTTTAGCAGGATTCCATCCTAATTAATATTAGACATCTACTATAGAATAAGTCTAGAAGACTATGTCATTTAACCATTTTAATAGACTTTTGATTCAATTTAAGAACAATGCTAGATTCAACAACATATACTTTAATTGAATACATTTTAAGGAGGAATTTAAATGGGTGCTAACAATAAATGTTGTTGTACTTGTGCAGAAATGTTTGCTGGTTTTAGTACGGGAGCAACAGTGAATGTTGATGTAGTAGCAGGACCTGGAGGATCTAGAACAATTACGGGGACTCTAGGTCCAATTGAAGGAAATACGGTGATCATTAACGAGACTTCTCCGCAAAGAAGAACTCGTGTATGCTGTGCATATATTGTAAGTGTTTTCCCAGTTCCAGCAAGCTAATCGATAAATTGATTTAATAAAAGGGACCGATTCATTCGGTCCCTTTTATTTTTACTTTTCTCCTAAAAATTTTAGGTACTTAATTGGATTAGAATAAAATAGATCAATAATGTTATCATCACTTAGTTCATCTATCAGCGCCTTTGAGGGCTTACCATTAACTTCGATTATTTTGAGCTCATCTTGATCGGTAATCGTGAAATCAACACTCATTTCTCCTAAATGCCCTAGTTTCTGTTCAAGTGTTTTTGCTGTATTTATACTAGTTTTATATAAGTCGTTCATGATATCCTGTTGTTTTTCTGGTGCATATTGTAGAGCAGATAATAATTCATGTAGGAACATTTTTTTATACATATTGTTTGTAAGAATACTTCTGTGTGGTGTAATTCTGCTGAATGCTGTTGTAACGCTCCAACGACCACTCTCATTTTTTTGCACAATCATTCTAATGTCAAAAAGATCGTTGTTAAGTGTTTTCATCGGGATCTCACTTTGGATGATAAACTTTTTTCTTCCAACCAGCTCCTTGATTTTTTTATAAAGCATCGTCGGATTATCATATGAATACTTTGGAGTTGTTACGATTGTATAGATGTGGTATTTCTGATTCTCCTTGTCAAATCTGATACGAAAAATACCATTTCCAAAGGAGCCATAGCATGGTTTTATAAAGACTGTATCATGTTTATCTAAAAACACGAGGAGGTTCACATTACTTAATAATCGTGTTTCTGGGATAACATTATGAAAATCAAATTCAGATGCAGATTCTAAAATATTATGGATTTGCCATTTATTAAAGCGATTAATCCGGTTAAATACTTTCCTGGAACCAATATGAGCCGTGATTTTGGGAGCTTTAATGTTATAACACTGGTTATAAATGGCATCTGGAAATGGAAACCACCTTTCCTTCATAGTTCCATTCGAAAAATATAATCCCCTAACACGTTTTCTTCGCCACCGTATTTGTCTTGGTGTAAAAGAAATTAAGCGTATTTCTTCTCCCTCTACAAATCGACTATAACGTTCTAAATAATCTACGCTTTTTTCTCTTGTTGGTGCCAAAATGCCAAGAAGTTTTCGTTTGTTCATTTAATCACCTCAATGTAGAGTATGAGAGAC
>JAEWMK010000223.1 GCA_023457235.1 Bacillota bacterium | reverse complement strand
GTATAAATAAGAAATAAAAGCCCCCATCAGTCTGGTCTTCCCAACACCAGTGGCTAATGCAAAACAAATAGAGGGAAAATCTCTTTCAAAATCCTCAACAGTGGGAAAGATTTGTTTTAAATTATTTAGCTTTTTTTGTAGTACATCTGGAGATTGAATTTTCTCTAAACCAATGCATTCAACTACTTCTGCTAGTATCTCTAAAGAATCCCGTTGTGGATATCTAAGACTTAATCGATTTGATACTTGATTAACAAATTTATTCATTCCTTATCACCACCATCTTCAAAAAACTCTAGTTGTTCATCTTCCTTTTTATTAATTGATAGTCGGCTAACATTTAAACTATAGTCATCTCTACCAAATTCACATTTATTTAACACCATTTGAGGAATCTTTTTAAAAGTAATATTTGGAAATTCTTCTTGATTAACATTAAATGCTTTACAACATATCAAAAGAGTTTCCTCTTCTTTCATCTGATCAGAGATATCTGCTGCTATTTGTTGATTAATATACTGTGTTGTTACATAAATATAATCATTTTCAGTTGATTGTCCATGTTTCCAAAACACGTTTAAATCTGGCTTATATATAAATCCTTCTAATTTACACATTGCTTTCGCTAGCATCTCAGGATTATATTGCTTACTGATAACCCAATTTCCATATTTATCCTCTTCTAAAAGACTAGGTGCAAGCTTATAAAATCTAAACCCACCTCCACCTTCCCAATTAACAGAGGCACTTATCCCTGCCTGATCGGAACCATCAATCACTTTTTTTAATCTTGGTATGATGTGAGTATAACAATGCTCCCCAAGCTCGATCATTATCCATTTTCTTCCCATTTTATGAGCAACAGCACCTGTAGTACCAGATCCAGCAAAAGAATCTAAAACTAAATCACCTTCATTTGAAGCTATTGTTAAAATTCGTTCAATAAGTCGCTCTGGTTTTGGCGTTGGAAATGGACTATCATTATTAAATTGTCGCACCTCTTTTTGAGCTTCTTGATTATGGCCAACTTCTTCATGAGTCCAAATGGTCATTGGTGTAAGACCTTGCTTAACATCACATAAATATCTTTTTAATCTTGGCACACCATTACCATCTGCCCCAAACCATACCCTTCCTTCCTCAACTAATTGTGAATAATTGGATTCAGAAAAACGCCAACTTCTACCAGTTGGTGGATTACAAACTCTTCCAGATGGTGTGGTAATAGTATAAAGTCCTGACTTTTGAACATCTTTCCTTAACATGTCACCTGAAGTCCACGGTCCTCTAGGATCGTTATCAGGATTTTTATATCTACTATTCATTTTCTCATTTCGAGGCAATAAATTTGGTCTCCATATTTCTTTATTTTTTGCATAAACCATTATAAAATCATGACTATCGGATAACCATTTTGCATCATTCTGTGGAGAAAACTTTTTTTGCCAAATAATATTGGCAACAAAATTATTTCTCCCAAATATTTCGTCGCATAGAACCTTTAAATACGCTTGTTCATCATCATCGATACTTATCCAAATGCTACCATCATCACATAATAAATTTTTAAGCAATTCTAATCGTGGTTTCATTAAAGATAACCAGATACTATGTTCTAAACCATCGTCATAATGTTCAAACGCATTTCCTGTATTATAGGGTGGGTCAATAAAAATACATTTTATTTTTCCTGTATATTCTTTTTCTAATGCTTTTAAGGCTAATAAGTTATCTCCAAAAATTAGTTTATTATGAAATATATCTTCATCTGAATATTTTTTATTTGCATGATAAGAGTAATCCTCATCTTCAAGTAATAATCTAGGTTCTAATCTTATCTGCTCTTCTTTTCCAATCCATGTGAGTTCTAATCGAGTATTTTTTTTCACTAAATACACCTCTTACTAAATTATTCTCCACTTCAAAGCAAACAAATGCTGCTTCGTTACCTTCCGTTGCAGTTTTGCCTCTATTTCTTCAAACAGAGAATCCTTCTGTTCATCAATTTGATCTTGTTGATCATACAGATTACGTCGCATATCATTTCGTTTCTTTTCGAGTTCCTTAATCTTCTTGTTCATCTCTAATTTTTCTTGTATATTACGGATTGTTTTTGACTCTTTTTTAAGGTAATCAATCTCTACAGAAACTTCATCAATTTCCACTTCAAGTTTTACTTTCAAGTCTTTGGACCATTTATCTAATTTTTCCAATTCGGAATCCATGTATTCGGCAGTACGCTCCATAATGCTGTTCAACACGGATTCTTCTTGGCATTCCTTGATATAATTAAGTGTATTATTAATAGAAATTGGAATTGTTATATCTTCATGTACTGTTGCAGGTAATAAAAACAATTTTTCACAAATATCTTGATCAAGTTGATTACTGTTAGTATCGACTGCCGAGAAAATAAGATGTTGCTCTGTTTCAACAGATTCTACGTTTATTACATCTAAACTAAGCCAACCTTCTTTACCAATCAGAGATTCTAGAACACTAATTTTCCCTTCATAATCACTGTATCTAAATGTAATTTCTTTGGGATTTAGACTTCGCTTTTTCGCTTTCTCTACCCATAAATTCGCTAGTGGGTGTGATAAACGAAAATGAACTACATAATCACTATTTTGTTCTTTTTTCATTCGAGAAATTAACTGATATTTTTTATTATCTTTAATGAAACTCAAAGATGCATCGTCAAAAACGGCTTCCTTTTGACCTTCTATTTTAGAAAGATTCCAAAGAAATCTTTCCAAACGGTTCATTTGTATACTTGTTTGTTCAAAATGATCCCGTAATTTTTCTCTTACTTCATCATCAAAGTTTTCCATAAGGCTGCTTCTTGTTTCTTGCATTTTATTACGGATTTGTTCATCTAACTCTTCCTGTAGTTGAGAAAATGCCGAATTAATTTCTTCAGTTGTTCTACAAGTTTGATATATTTCTTGAATACGTTTTTCGAAGTCTACACCGGATTCTAAAGTACCTAAAACCTCATCAGATGAACCAAATACCCCTTCAAATAACTTGAACTTTTCAGAAAGAAGCTCAAATACTCGTTTATCAGCAGCATTCTTACTGTTTAAAAAGTTAATCACAACAACATCATGTTTTTGACCATAGCGATGGCAACGGCCGATACGTTGCTCAACCCTTTGTGGATTCCACGGCAAATCATAATTTACTATTAGACTACAAAATTGAAGATTAATTCCCTCCGAAGCAGATTCCGTTGCAATCAAAATAGATGCATGTTCCCTAAAATATTCAACTAAAGCTGCACGCATATCGGCTGTTTTTGAACCGGTAATATTATCATCATTTTGGTGTTTATCAAGCCACCATTGATAAATCCTTTTTGCTTCGGGATCAGAATTTTGTCCATTAAATAGGACTACATTATATCCTTTATATTCAAGCATTTCTTTTAAGTAATTCTGAGTTCTTCTTGACTCTGTAAAAACAACTGCTTTCTCATTAGCTTTAATTTCCCTCATTTTTTCAAATCCAGTTTCTAAAGCTAACAGTAATGCATCCCCTTTTGCATTCTCAGTTATTGATTTCGCTAAATTATAATAGGATTGCAATTCTTGTTTTTCTTTTAGGATTAGTGCATGTTTCTCTTCTTCTGTAAGATCATTAATATCGATTTCCTCAATGGAATCATCCCATTCTTCCAATGTATCATCAAATTCGTCTACATCATCGTAAAATTCTTTGCTAATTCCTAGATCGCTCACATAATTACCTTGCAATAAATCATCAAGCCTTTTAATAAGCGATTGTAAAGTATCCGAAAGTGCGAAAGAGGAAGATGCAAGAATTTTACGAACAACAAGTGTCATTAAGGATCTTTGGGCCTTCGGGAGAGCAAACAGCACTTCCCTTTGTAAGTAAGAAGAAACCTTTTCATAAAGCGTCCACTCTGCTTCAGTTGGAATAAAAGTCTGTGTAATCGGAATCCGCTGTGTATAGTTTACATACTCCGTCACTTGTCTTCGAAGTGTTCTGTGACAGACTGGTTTAATACGCTGTTTTAAATCTATGAAGTCGGCTTGAGACATTTCCCTTGAGCCTCTTGAGAATTGTTTTCTAAATGTTGTCTCGTCACCAAATATATGTGGATCAATAAAGCTAACCAACCCATACAATTCCATTAGAGAATTCTGCAATGGTGTAGCAGTTAGCAAGATTTTTGGAAATCCTTCTGTAGCTGACCGTAAAGCTCTCCCTATTTTATTTGATTTTTTATAAACATTTCTTAATCGATGAGCTTCATCAATAATTATCAAGTCCCAGTTAACTCTTTTTAATTCTGAATCTTTGTTTCTAGCAAACTGAAGAGAAGTAATTACTGCTAAGTCTTGTTGAAGGAAGGGATTTGAGACGCCTGACCGTAGCATCTCGTTAAAGTTTTTACTTTCTAAAATCATTGAAGGGATATAAAACTTTTCTATTAGTTCCTGATTCCACTGCTTACGTAGTGGTGGGGGAACAATAATTAGAATTTTTCTTTTACGTTCAGCCCATAGTTGACTGATAATTAATCCAGCTTCAATTGTTTTTCCTAACCCTACTTCATCCGCCAGTAATGCCCCTCTATCTAATGGCGCACGGAATGCAAATAATGCTGCCTCTACTTGATGCGGATTCAAGTCTACCGTAGCATTTATTAAAGACTGGCTTAAACGTCCTACGGAAGACGCAGAGCTTTGTTTTGTTAATTCATACGCATAATACTGACTATGAAAATTTGTACTCATCTTGCCCTCCAAAGAATTACACTTTATTTTAGATATCCAGATATCTGGGTATCTGAGGTATCTCCAAAATTAAATTTATACAGAAAAAAATCAGTTTAACTATATATTATTTTATCATATAAAAATTTCTCTGCTGTGTAATTTTACCTATATATTCCAAGACAAATATATGAAAACTCTTTGTTGGTCAACAACCTTATATTGGCTTTATTATTGTAACATTTAATAGTAACGCATTTCCGTCCCAGTTAAGCGTAACGATAATAATAACTACAATAAGTTCGAATATAATTCCTGTAAAACAACCCGACTTTTCTAGCATTGTTTATAGTTACCATATAACGTATCTCATTTTAGAAACCAACTAGGTAGCGTTTTTTACTTGAATATAAAAGGCAGAGGAAATCACAAATTCCTCTGCCTTTTATCCACATCATTAAATTGCATTGATTCATTCGCTAACCTATTCTGAACTGTTAAGCATCCTCATTATTAACCATTGATACTTTACTAAAATATCTACCCCATACCGATGTGAAATGTTCTTTTCTTTTAGTTCAGCAATCTCACCAAGAATTCCTTTTCTTTATTCAATAGGCTCTGTTAAACGTTAGTATTGATACTATATCCAATTAGGGGGCTTTTTTGATGATTAACTCAATGTTCAACTTATAACCTTTATCCTGAAAATGGCTAAGAAACTTGTGTTGGTTTGGAAAAATCGGCAAGGTTTTTACTTCTGCCTCCGGCATATCGGTCTTAAAGATAATAGAATCCCCCGTTTTAAGT
>JAEWMK010000222.1 GCA_023457235.1 Bacillota bacterium | reverse complement strand
CATCAAGAAGTCGGTTAAACGAATAGCGAATGGCAGAAGAAAACACAGCCATTAAATCAAATAATTCTTTTTCATCAGCCTTATTTTCAATGAATAATAAACCTGTGCGAGTCACTTTCATTTTTATGAACCTCTACTATTATTATATAAATTATTATACCATAAACAGAAACAAATGTTCCTAAATCAAGTGTATATTTAAAAATAATTTAGAGGTTTGTATAGTTTTGTATATTTATTTATATTATTTTTGAAACTGTTTCTACCTCCTATCTTAACTGCCTTGCTATCTACATTTTAACGGTTTATGGATAAGAGTTTCAATGAAGAGCCTAGAAATAAATTAAATCAAATGCGCCTTGGCGTATTTGGGCCCATACTCGCGAGCAAGCTCGAAAAACTACCTTTGAAAATCTGAGGCATCCGCCGGAGGCTTTAACTTTATTCAGTCTGCTGAATAAAGTTAAAAGGACTGCCATATTATTACGGACAGTCCTTTTACTGAATTTTATTATAACGCCAATCGCTGTGTATCTCTTGCAATCATAACCTCTTCATTCGTTGGAATAACGATAACTTTAACAGGTGATTGCGGTTGGTTAATGAATACTTCCTTACCGCGGACTTTGTTTAATTCTTGATCCCAATAAACACCCATGAACTCTAATCCTTGAAGAACGCGAGCACGGACCACATCACTGTTTTCACCAATACCGGCAGTGAAAATAATGGCATCTACACCACCCATTCTTGCAGCATAGGAACCGATATATTTATGAATTCTTGAGGCAAAAACATTCAAAGCAAGCTCAGCCCGCTCATTCGCTTTTTCTGCCTCGATCTCAATATCACGCAAATCACTGGAGAAACCAGAAATGGCAAGCATTCCGCTTTGTTTATTTAAAACCTCAAGAACTTCATCTGCATCTTTTCCCGTTTTTTCCATGATGTATGGGATCAATGCCGGATCAATGTTGCCGGATCTAGTTCCCATTGTTACGCCTGCTAATGGTGTGAATCCCATCGAAGTATCAATTGATTTTCCGCCTTCGATTGCGGCTATACTAGCACCATTTCCTAAATGACAAGATAGTAAACGCAATGTATGAAGGGGACGATTCATTAACTCAGCAGCACGATGGGAAACGTATTTATGGGATGTGCCATGAAATCCGTATTTGCGGATCCCGAATTTTGTGTAATATTCATATGGCAAGCTGTATAAAAATGATTTTTCCGGCATGGATTGATGAAAAGCCGTATCGAAAACAGCTACAGCCGGAACATTTGGTAATACCTCTTTAAAGGCTTTAATTCCGACTAGATTTGCCGGATTATGTAAAGGTGCCAGCTCCGATAATTTATCGATCGTTTCAATTACTTCTTCAGTGATTAAAACAGAATCGCTGAATTTTTCCCCACCGTGGACAACACGATGCCCGATACCATCAATTTCATCTAAGGATGATAAAATACCTAAATCGACTAACTTTTCTAACAGTTGTTTAACAGCAACAGCATGATTAGGGATATCAGATACCTCTTTTTGTTTTTCACCGTCCACTGTAATCGTGAAAATAGAGTCATTTAAGCCGATTCTTTCTACTAATCCTTTAGTTAAAACCTCTTCACTTGGCATTTCAAATAATTGAAATTTAAAAGATGAACTACCTGCATTAATAGCCAAAATTTTTGACATTGTATATAACAGCTCCTTTAATCAAATGCGCCTTTGCGTATGAATAGTCTTAGTATGTAACTTTTTGCACTTTATCATTTAAGCAAATTAAATACTTATCAGCAATGTTAAAAATCATATGGCAACGCTTACCCGTCGAAGTTCACCTTTTCAGACTTTTGGTACTGTTTAGAAAAGTGGAAGCGCCCGTTTAGCGACGTATGGACTGGAGCCCATCGACTGAGATAAAGGAAACACGGAATACGGAGTATTTCGATGTTGACTTATCGTAGGGAGGTGGGCGAAGTTCACTAGTCGCTGGGCGCTGGAACTAGACAAAAATACGCAAAACTATTTAGACTAGATTATCTTTAAACCAACTATCAATATTTTTTATAATCCCACGCATTGCCTCTTTTTTCGAGAAGCTTGGTAGTTCTGCAAGCAGGGCCTGCTTCGGCACACGAACATCTTCACCCTTTTTTTGAAGTATAAAAATGCTTTTGGCATGTTTATTGTTTTTGAACATCGATAATGGCAGCTGCAATAGGCCGATAACAACCGCATTGCTTTTAATAAATTCATTCAGATGTGCAGCCTCTTCCCCCTCAAACATAAAGTTAGGGATCATCGCTACAAGAAAACCACCGTCTTTTAGATGTTTCAAGCTTTTTTCGATGTATAAATAGTGAGAAAACGAATGTCCTCCGCTTTTCGTTGAGAGTTCATATTCGTTTGCAACAACACCATTTGGGTAATACCCGACTGGAACATCAACAACGATTACGTCAACATCTTCAACAAAAATAGGCTGCAAAGCATCCTGTCTAAATAATTCTATTTCATGTCTTTGCAGATTTGCCCCAGCAAAAGCCAACTTCATAAGGGTCTCATCCACTTCAACCCCATAAGCTTTCACTGCTTTGTTAGTATTATTTAAAATTGCTGTCACAAGGTTACCAGTGCCATATGCAGGATCAAGCAAACTAAACTGTTGTTTTTTTTGCATGAGTTTCTCGACAAGGTAACTAATAAAGATGCATACGGCATCAGGGGTCATTTCATGATTCGGCTGAATCGCTTCCTTCATCCCCTTTAAAATTGCCAATTGAAGAGCTTTGCGAATCATTTCATTTGAAACTTGTGTTAAATCAACACCCTCATATTCTTTTTGTAATCTTCTTTTTGTAAAAGAATCTATATCTTGCAGGATTTCTCCTTCAAACAAGTTCTCACTTGATTCCGCTAAAGCATCTAAATACGATATTTGTAATTCGTTTATTAATATCGTCGCGGAATTATCAAATAGTTGAAATAACTTTTCCATATCTAAGATCGTGGCAGCCATTTTCGTTCTCCCCTCAAAATAATTTCCATAAGGAGTATTTTATCATTAGAAAAGGGCTGTCTCAAATTGAAACAGCCCTTTTTACTATTATTTGATTATTTAGCATCTTTTGCCGCAGCAATCGCTGCTTCATAGTTTGGATGATCAGTTGCCTCTGGAACATACTCTACATATGTAACTGTGTCATTGCTATCAACAACGAAAACTGCACGTGTCAAAAGACGAAGTTCTTGAATAGCAACACCAAATGCTTCTCCAAATGATAGGTCGCGATGGTCAGACAATGTTTGTACATTTTCAATCCCAGCTGCACCACACCAGCGTTTTTGCGCAAATGGCAGATCAACGCTAATTGTTAAAATTTTAACATTTGGTAAACTTGCTGCTTCCTCGTTAAAGCGTCTTGTTTGGGCATCACATACACCTGTGTCTAGTGATGGAACAACACTAATTAAACGAACATTCCCTTTTGAATTGTCCAATGTTACTTCACTTAAGTCATTAGCTAAAACTGTAAAGTTTGGCGCCTTATCTCCAACCTTCACTTCATTACCAAGTAGTGTTATTTGATTGCCCTTAAATGTTACATTAGCCATTTAACTTCCTCCCCAAATCTAATAAATTTAAATTTAAAATTTTTAACCTTTATATATATTCCACTATTTTAAAGTTTAAAACCTTAAAAAATAAAAAAGTTAGCAAAAAGCTAACTTTTTTTAAATTGGTGGCTCTTCATAATGTTTATTTTGTTGGTTTTGCTGTCCATTTCCATTAGACTGGTCATTTTTATTGCTACTCATCATGCTTTGGATTTTTTCAACTGCTTGCGGTGCAAGATCCAACAGTCGTTCAAATAGATGTGTACTCTCATCTAAGTGAATCATTTTAACACCTGATGCATTGACAACTAAAAAGGCGATTGGCGTAATCGAGACTCCACCCCCACTACCGCCGCCAAAAGGAAATTGGTTAGAACTACCGCCTTCACTGCCGCCTCCGCCCGCTTGCCCTTGGGCTTGAAACTCGCTGCCACCGGCTGCAAATCCAAAACCTACTTTGGAAACGGTTAGTATAACACTGCCATCCGGGGTTTCTACTGGGTCCCCAATGATTGTGTTGACATCAATCATTTGCTTCAAACTTTCCATAGCTGTTGTCATTAAGCCCTGAATTGGATGTTCTGACATGTTGTTTTCCTCCTTTAGTACTCTTCCAATATTTCACGACTCGTAATCCTCCGAGAATAGCATACCCGATCCGAAATGAAAAAATACATATCACCTTCGTACGTACCACATTCTCGAGAAAGAAAGGAGTAATAGCTATTACGGGCTTTGATTTAAGCCTCATATAATGAGCTAGTATACCCACAATTCCTCCTTTTAATGCCCATAAAGTACCAGTAGCCATACCCGTTTGTGCTGCATCTCCAAGTCCAAATGAGCTGCTCCATTCTAATCGGTGAATAGTAATATGATTTACAAACTTTTTCACAATCCCACGAAGATACACAACATGTTCCAAAAATTCCTTTGCCTGTCTAATTTTTTCCATCACATCATGTGGTGTAATTCTCGTCTTTTGTTCAGAAGTAGTTGTTTTTTCAGCACTGCTCCCTGCCAATGTCTCGCTTTTAACAACTAAGGATAGATTTTCCTCGTCCACTTTTATTAATGGCACTTTATATGTGTAAGAGATTAAACCAAAAAGTACCATCATTTTGATTTTGATATGGTTATTTTCTTCGTTATGTAAAATGTCAACTTTGATTCTTAGTTTCATAAATGAGATAAGTAAAATTAATGCGAGTAAAGAAATAAGGATTATTAAGACCCATTTCATCCCTTCCACTTCCTTTCACACTCATTATCACCTCCCGAAAACACAAATAAACCTGCTGATAATAATGAAGTCAGCAGGTTGGGAAAACGCCTAAATTTGCACACCTTTACGTTCCTGAATGACGAGTGTATCGCCAAAATAGTCATGCCAGCCTTTTTTCTTTCTTGAAAAGCCGATCGTAATAAACCCTAAAAAGAAAGCTGTTTTACTAATAAATTTCCCAATTAACTCTCTAAAGATCACCGTATCCCATGAGAGTTTTTCTTTATTTTCATCAATGACTTTTAAGCCAAAAACCATTTTGCCTAATGTTTGACCTAATAATTTTGTCATAATAATAAAATAGGCATACATCACAACTGCCGTTGAAATCGCCACGGTTGATAACATACTCGTTTCTACAATCGAGATATCGAGCCATCTTAAGATTGGGTATACAAATATACGATATAAACTACCTACAACAATCATGTCTATGACATAGGCCCAAAAACGGATCCAAAATCCTGCATATAAAACAAAGATCGTAGCAGGAGGTTTTGCATTCGCATTTACGATAGCTTGTTGTTCTTCAGCAGTTGGGTCCAACGTTTCTTCTAAATCATGGTCCATGTTAACACTCCTTCCTTTTAACGGGCATACAGATACATCAGTCTTGGAGAATTCGGCTGACTCATAAGTTTTGTTAAATTAAGCAACTCAAAATCATCAGAAAAAATGCGCTGACTAGCCACTTGGAAGAATGAATTAAACCCAAAAGAAGATTCATATTGAATCACGCTGACATCACCTACTCCTTCCAGCTCCTTCATCGCATTGATCGTATCATCAAGATACCCAAATTCATCAATCAGACCTAGAGTTTTCGCTTGTCTTCCGTCATAGATTCTGCCGTCTGCGATTTGTCTTACTTGATCCTCAGTCATATTCCTTCCTTTTGCAATTACATTTACAAAGCCTTGGTAAGAGTTATTAACCATTTCTTGGAGTATTTTTCTCTCCGCCTCTGTGATTTCTCTAGTAGGACTCATAATATCCTTATAGGGACCACTTTTTATCGTTTCGAATTTTACACCGTATTTTTCGGCCAAACCGGCATAATTAATGCCCTGCATGATCACACCTAACGATCCGGTCATTGTTTCAGGACTTGCGAAAATTTTATCAGCAGGTGTGGAAATATAATACCCACCTGAAGCTGCCATTCTTCCCATTGAAATATAAACTGGCTTTTCGTAATTTTCTTTTATATCAACAATTTTATCATGAATTTCAGCACTTTCTAAAACACCGCCCCCTGGTGAATTGACACGAATAATGATGCCTTTCACATCGTCATCCTCACCAGCATGTTCAAGCATTCTTAAAAAGCTATTATGATTATATCCAGGTGAGGAGAAAATGGATTCCACATCACCAAGATCTTGAATCACGCCATTGACCTCCAACACGACGATACTGCCTAAATCCAAACCTTCCTCAATGACTTTTTCCGTATATTCTTGATTAAGTTCGTCTAAAAAGCTTACTTGCCATTTATCCATTTCATCAAATGCTAATGATGATAAAAAATTAACACCTAGTGAAAAGAAAAATAAAACTGCTGCGATTCCTAATGCTAACCAGCGTTTTCCAGTCATTCATAAACCTCCTACAATATTTTTTCCAGCATACATGTTTTACGTTTTGACATGTAAAAAGTTTCCTACTAATCTTATTTAGTGTACCAAAAAAGTTTGAAATTAGAACATAGGATTAGTATAGTATTTATTAGTATTTAAGTATAATGAATAAGCTTACTATTTAAGGAGGTCCCTGTATGCCACATCGAACGAATTTATTTTTTTCTTATAAACATAGTGAAAAAATGAAACAACAAGTTGAGAAATTAGCAAATCATGCAGAAAAACATGGCTTTACTGTTGTAAATGATAGTAAGAAAGCAAATATCATTGCAAGTATTGGTGGAGATGGAACGTTTTTGCAGGCGGTTAGAAAGACCGGCTTTCGTGAGGATTGTTTGTACATAGGAATTAATGAAACAGATACACCTGTCTTGTATGCAGATTTTTATATAAATGAACCTGATAAAATTGTAGATGCGATGACAAATGAGAAAATGGAGGTACGTCGATACCCAACGATTAAAGCAACAATCGATGGCCATACTTCTTTTTATTGTTTAAATGAATGTACAGTTCGTTCTTCTATTATAAAAACATTTGTTATGGATGTATCTATTGATGACTTGCTCTTTGAAAGATTTCGTGGCGATGGAATGATCATTTCTACACCTACAGGAAGCACCGCTTATTCGAAATCATTAGGTGGAGCTGTTATTGATCCATTGCTTCCTTGTCTACAAGTAAGTGAAGCGGGTTCACTAAATAATAATACTTACCGAACTTTAGGCTCTTCCTTTATTCTTGGTGGTGAAAGGAAGCTTACGCTTGAAATCGTACACGAAGGTAATGATTATCCTATTATCGGAATGGATAATGAGGCATTAAGTATTCAACATATAGATAAAATTGAGATTACATTAGGTGATAAAAAAATAAAAACGGTCAAAATGAAGGACAACTCCTTCTGGCATAAGGTTCATCGTAAATTTCTGTAACTTTATTCAGTAAAATGGGCAGAAGTATGACTTCTGCCCATTTGTTTTTGTCTAGCTCCAGCGCCTATCGCCTCGCAAACTTCAGGTTTCCTCCCTACGATAAGTCAACTAAGAATTGCTAACGCAATTCAAGTTTCCTTTATCTCGAGACCGAAGACTCTCCAGTTTGTACGGCGATGAGCAAGGCGCTTTCGCTTTTCTAACTATGCATTTTGTTGTAATTCTTTTTGGCGTAGTTCTATGCGGCGGATTTTTCCTGAGGTTGTCTTAGGCAACTCCTCAATAAATTCTACCTTGCGCGGATATTTGTATGGTGCAGTTAAATTTTTAACATGCTCCTGCAATTCTTTTACAAGCTCTTCTTGGTGGATATGATCGACGCCTTCCCTTAATACGACAAAGGCCTTAACGATTGTTCCGCGAACCTCATCTGGGCTGCCGACAACCGCGCATTCTTTAACAGCTGGATGCTTTACTAGCGCATCTTCTACCTCGAATGGCCCAATTGTATAACCGGAGCTGATAATAATATCATCACTTCGTCCCTCAAACCAGAAATAGCCATCTTCATCCTTTTTGGCCCGGTCACCAGTAACATACCACTCTCCACGGAATTGCATGGCTGTCCGTTCAGGGTCTTTATAATAATTTTTAAACAAGGCTGGTGTCTCGCGGTGAACAGCGATATCACCTACTTCCCCCACTTCGCATGGCTCCCCATCTTCATTAATGATATCAACCCGGTTTCCTGGAGTAGGTTTCCCCATTGAACCTGGTCTTACTTCCATACCTTCTAATATACCGACCAACAAGGTATTTTCAGTTTGTCCATACCCATCGCGAACAGTTACATTAAAATACTGTTTAAAAGTATCGATCACTTCTCTGTTTAAAGGTTCTCCGGCAGAGACTGCACTGCGAAGCGCAGGAAGTTTATAATCACCGATATTTCGAACTTTTGCGATTACACGATATTCAGTTGGCGTACAGCAAAGGACATTAACTTCATTATCTTGAAGCAATTGTAAATATTTATTAGCATCAAAATTGCCATGGTAAACAAAACCTGTTGCCCCAGAGCCCAAAACTGATACAAACGGACTCCAAATCCACTTCTGCCAGCCTGGTGCTGCTGTAGCCCATACAGTATCTCCTTCTTGAATGCCTAACCATCCGCTGGCAGCTGTTCTTAAATGAGCGAACCCCCAGCCATGAGTATGAACAACGCCTTTTGGATTTCCGGTTGTACCTGATGTATAAGATAAAAATGCCATATCATCCGCTTTTGTATCAGCCATTTCTAGGGATTCGCTTGCTTCAGCTTCAAGTAAATTTAAATCCTGCCAACCTTCAACAGCCTTACCGATTACGAATCTTTCGAATTCGATATCACTAATTCGATTAAATTCATTTACAAGAGAGTCAACGCTGATTACAGCTTTCATTTCACCATGAGTTAAACGGTAACGAATATCCTTTTCTCGCAGCATTTCAGAACCAGGGCTAACTGTAATCCCGACTTTTAAACAACCTAAATAGATTGCGTAGGCGTCTATTAATCGCGGTACCATTATGATGGCTTTATCCCCTTTTTTCAAGCCAGCGCTTAGTAAAGCGTTTCCAATTTTGTTAACTCTTGTTATTAAATTTCTGTATGTAATCTCCGCCTTGTTTCCTTGCTCGTCTTCCCACTTAATTGCTACCTTTTCAGGATTCTTGGCGAAACGCTCAACCTCTTCAACAAGGTTGTACATTTCTGGAGCCAGTAAATCTTCTCTTTTCATCCATATCCCCCCATTTTATGGTTCCTCTATGTATCATTGTACTAAACTATTTTAATTTTTAGAATATTTTTTGACCTTTTTTATAAAAAAATATGAAAGGGCAAGCCCGAAGACTTGCCCTTTAGCCATTGCTATATTAAATTAACGATTATTGGCCTTGGAACCCGGCCATTTGTTGTTGAGCCATTGAAACTAGGCGCTTTGTAATTTCTCCTCCAACAGATCCGTTGGCACGTGAAGTTGTGTCAGCACCAAGGTTCACACCAAACTCTTGTGCGATTTCAAACTTCATTTGATCAAGAGCTTGTTGTACGCCGGGAACTAATAATTGATTACTGTTATTGCTTCTTGAACTTGGCATTTGCTTTTCACCTCCTTGGTTGGTGTGTTAATAGAGTGTGAAAAAGCAAATGCTCTCATACATTTATTTTATTGGTAATTAATTGAAACTAAAATAGATCTTCAAATTGTTTTTCAATTTCATGTTTTTTAGTGTTCCGTTCAATATCTATCGTTTCCACATTAGTAATCGCAGTTTCGATAAGTTGATCGATATTTTCTAATTTTGTTTCGTAATAATTAATTCGGTCTTTTTTAGGTTTTGTCTTTGGATCAGACGGCAAGAAAATCGTACAACAATCCTCATATGGTCGAATCGATATATCATAAGTATCGATTGAATGAGCAATATCAATAATTTCAAGCTTATCCATTGCGATTAACGGTCTAAGGATTGGATAATTAGTAACTTCATTAATCGTATTCATACTTTCAATTGTTTGACTAGCAACCTGCCCTAAGCTTTCACCTGTTGCAATCGCTAAAGCATTATTTTTAACAGCTATCTGTTCAGCAATTCGAAGCATCATTCTTCGCATCGCCGTCATCGTATAGCTAGATGGAATGGCTTTATGGATTTCCTGTTGAATTTCTGTGAATGGGACAATATGGACGCGGATTCGGCCTCCATATTTCGTGAGTTTGCCGGCAAGGTCTAATACCTTTTGCTTTGCGCGCTCATTTGTAAAAGGAGGACTATGAAAATGAACAGCCTCGATTTTTACGCCTCGTTTCATTGTCATATAGCCGGCAACCGGGCTGTCTATACCTCCAGATAGCATAAGCATCACTTTGCCATTAGAGCCAACAGGGAATCCTCCGGCTCCTTTTACTGTTTTACAAGTAATAAAAGTCATTGATGTTCGAACTTCCACCCGCACGTTTACATCAGGGTTATGAACATCGACCGTTAGTCCATCTGAATTTTTTAAAATGTAACCACCAATTAAATGGTTTAGTTCCTGTGAACGAATGGGAAAGCTTTTATCTGGACGCTTCGCCGTCACTTTAAATGTTTTTGCATCTGGATTTGCTTCCTGAAGGGCTGTAAGTGCGCCTTTTTGGATTTCTTCAAGTTCACTTGTTACTTTCATCGCTAAACTAAAGCTTTGAATGCCAAATACATCCTTTAGGATTTCACTTATTTTTTCATGGTCATCCCCATTAAGATCGATAAACATCCGATCTTTTGTCCGATTCACGATCGCTTTCGTACATCCATTTAATTTTAATAAGACTTTTATATTATTTTTTAAGATTTGTGAGAATTTTGAACGATTTTTCCCTTTTAGCGACATTTCGCCATAACGAATTAATATGTGATCATATTCCATTTTCTTACCTCATTACTTCCTGTAATTTTGGAACTATACTTTCTAAAACATGTAAAAATGTCTTAACTTCCTCCACTGTGTTATCAAGTGAAAAACTTACACGGATGGCAGTTTTAGCCCGCTCTTCGCCAAGACCGGCTGCGGTTAACACTCTGCTTGCCTGTGCGAGCTTAGAGGAGCAGGCAGATTGGGTTGAAACATAGATATCGTGTTTACTTAAGCTATGAATTAATACTTCCGGTTTAACGTTTAATACTGAAAAATTAATTATATGTGGTGCTGCATCTTGGTCAGGTGTGTTAATGATAATGCCATCCATTTGTCTTAACCCTGAAAGAAGTGCTTCCTTTAATTGTAAGAAATGATCAAGGCCGCCCTGATTCATTTTTTCAAGTGTAAGTCGAAGCGCTTTTGTCATTGAAACGATACCCGCCACATTCTCCGTACCAGAGCGGATGCCCATTTCCTGACCACCACCGCTCAGAATGGAGGCAATTTTCAATCCATCACGAATATATAAAATCCCCGTTCCTCTTAATGCATGAAACTTATGTCCTGAAATTGTACATAAATCGATTCCAGAATCTTTTAATTGGAGCAGGACTTTTCCAATTCCTTGAACATGGTCGACATGAAATAATATTTTCGGGTAATTCTTTAAAATTTTACCTACTTCTTCAACCGGTTGAATTGTTCCCAACTCGTTATTTACATGAATCATGGAAACTAAAATTGTGTCGTCTCGCAACATATTTTTTAGTTGTTCTATATTAATTCTGCCATTTTGATCCACTTCTAAATACGACACAGTAAATCCTAATGACTCTAATTGTTTATAAGCTTCTAGCACAGACGGATGTTCAATTGATGTCGTTATAATATGTTTCCCGCGGTTTTGGTATTGGAATGCAACACCTTTAATGGCCAGATTATTTCCTTCTGTTCCACTTGAGGTAAAGACAATCTCTGTTGGTTTAACCCCCAATAAAGATGCGGTTAAAACTCTGGATTGGGTCAGCAGCTTTTCCACTTCACTTCCTAAGAAATGGATCGAAGAAGGATTTGCAAAATATTGCTCTGCTACCTTCATATAGGCCTCTATAACTTCGGGATAGGGCTTTGTAGTTGCACTATTGTCAAAGTAAATCATCAAATCACCTTGGTCTCAGATAAAATTTGCATTTACATATATTATCACAAATGTAGACAAATTAAAATTAGAAAACGACATTTTTCAATTTAATAAATATTTTTATGTAGCAATTTGTCGAAATTTGCGTTATGATGAATAACGTTGTGAAAATTTTCACTATATAGATTTTTTCAATTGGACCGGGAGGTTTTAACTTGAACTTTAAAAATACATTATCGATTGGCTTAATGCTTTTTGCTTTATTTTTTGGTGCCGGCAATATGATTTTCCCACCATTACTTGGACAAGCAGCGGGAACTAACCTGTGGCCGGCTATCATTGGATTTTTAATTACAGGCGTTGGATTGCCACTGTTAGGTGTAGCTGCAGCCGCTTTGAATGGCGGGGATTTTGAAAAAATCAGCGCACGTGTCCATCCAATGTTCGGAATTATTTTTACACTCATCTTATATTTATCAATTGGACCTGTTTTCGCCATTCCAAGAACAGGTACGGTTGCATTCGAAATTAGTGTTGTTCCATTTTTAAACAAGGAATTAGCTAGCAATAATGCAAGCTTATTTTTATATACAATTATTTTCTTCGGTGTCACCTATTGGTTATCAAGAAATCCATCTAAACTTGTAGATCGGATTGGAAAAGTATTAACCCCTGCGTTACTGCTAACAATTGCCGTGCTCGTAGCTAAAGCAATTTTTAACCCGATGGGGTCAATTCCAGAACCAAGTGAGGCTTATTCAGCGTCTCCATTTTTTAAAGGTTTTATTGAAGGTTATCTTACATTAGATGCATTAGCAGCATTAGTTTTTGCCATAGTTGTTTATACTGCTATTAAAAATTTGGGAATAACGAATCCTAAAATAATTGCAATAACCACTATCAAATCAGGTATTATTGCTGTAATTGCTCTAATGCTTGTTTATTTATCGTTAGCCTACTTAGGAGCAACCAGTGCTTCCGTTGTTGGCGAAGTAGAAAATGGTGGTCAAATCCTCGCCATTTCTGCAAACCATTATTATGGAATATTCGGCACAATCATGTTAGGTCTAGCGATCACACTTGCTTGTTTGACAACATCCATTGGTTTAGTAACGTCTTGTGCGGAGTATTTTAATAAGCTGTGGCCGAAAATCTCATATCAAAAATTCGTCTTGATTACATCAGTCTTCAGCATGCTTGTCGCAAATGTTGGCTTAACCCAATTAATTACTATTTCGTTGCCTGTTTTAATGATGATTTATCCTATTGCGATAACACTCATTATATTGTCGTTTCTAGATCGTTATTTTGGCAGTGCCAGATCTGTCTATATCGGTGGTGTTTTGGGAACAGGGATTGTAAGTATCTTAGACGGTTTTGTATTTGCAGGAATTGCCGGTGAAAATGTAAAACAAATTTTAACCTCTACTTTACCGCTATATAGTAATGGTGTTGGTTGGGTTGTCCCTGCGTTAATCGGAGTTGTAATCGGATATGTCTTTTCATTGCGTCAAAAACAAAATGATGAATTAGCTAGAAAAGCTTCATAAATAGAAAAGCGGAAGCGCCCGTTGAGCGGCGTATGGACTGGAGCACATCGACTGAGATAAAGGAAACACGATAAGCGTTAGCGAATCGATGTTGAATTATCGTAGGGAGGTGGGCGAAGTCCGCTAGGCGCTGGGCGCTGGAGCTAGACAATGTAAAGTGACGGAAAAGGCTGCCCCACCGTTTGGGACAGCCTTTCATTTTAACCTACTTTAGTTAGCGGTTATTTATTAATTCCTCAATCTTTTTTAAAGCACCTGGTTCAACAGCTTCGATAGCCGATGCCGCCTGTTCCAATGCCAAATCATAATCATACATACGGAATACTTGCTCTGCTTCAGATAATTTCGCCGAAAGAACCGCATACTGACTTCGATAACGATTTCCATATTGGATTATATGTTCTACCAATACCGCTTTTTCCACGATCTCTTCTGTTTGTTCAAACACTTTACTAACAGCATTTTGTGCTTCTTCTAAAATATTATTTACAGCGTACATATCAAGAGGTGTTTCCTCTAACTTATACGATACCGCCTTTAAGTTTGATTCTGCTGTGTCAAATGTTTTTAATATATTATTTGGAAGTCCCGGTAACTGGTTTTTTCTAATTAAGCTCCTAGCTTCAACTAATGTCTTTTTCATTTGAGTGATTCGTTCTTTTGCCTCACGCTCATCTTTTCTAAGTGTATGCATCATTTCAGTAAAGTTTTTATACAGTTCAGAAATCGTTTGAATATTTGTTTTGATTTCTTCTAAATCTTCTCGCAGCTTTGTTGCCGGCTCATCGTTGGCTTCAAGTCTATTTAATAGTTCATAATACTTGTGTGTAGTCTGAGCAACTTTTTTCTCAATTTTCCGTTGATCTTCAAGGTCTTTATCTTTTAGATGGTAGATCTGTTGAACACTTTCAGATTCATTTTTAGCTGCAACTGCCTTTTCATGCAATTCAATAATATGTGGCTCAAGGGTAGGCGTTTCTTTTGTGATAATGTGCTTTGCGATTACTTCTTTTTCTAAACAGTCATAGATTTGCTCGATTCGGTCCTGCACATCCGTAATTCCTTCCTTCGCCTCATTGACCTCTGTTTCTTCTATTTTCCTTAAATAGGATTGTATTTCTCCCTCAATTTTATCTAATTCTTTATTTATCTCTAAATGCTCTACAATGTATCCAGATTGGATCATTTCTCCCTGACCTTTTCGAAGTTCACTAATTTGCGTAGGTAATTGATTATGGCAATAAGTTAAAAGTGGTGGTATTTCTTCAATTTTTGTCGCTAAATTATTCAAGTCATTCCGAATAACCAGTACAATTTCACGCGCCTCTAAATAATTCCCACCATTCGTAGCCGCATCAAATTCACTAAATTTATGAACGACTACCTCAAGCTCCTTTTCAAGCTGGATAATCGCACTTCCAAAAGAGTGCCTTGATGCAAGTAAAATCTTGCGATGATTTTTCATGATGCCTTTTAACTCTTCTACTTCTATTTTATTCTTTTCCTCACTGCCAATAAGCTCTTGCAGATCCTCTAATATAGTAGCTATTTTCTGATCGACCTCTTCTAATACATTGCGGGTGCTACGTGTAATATTAGCAGCTTTTTTAAAGCGGTAATGATCCGCTGCTTCTTCTGCTTCAAACAGAAAATCATCTACTTTTGGCAGTTGATTGGTTACAATCTCATCCCAAGTAACACGCCAAGCTTCAAACTTTTCCTCAGTCTGCCCTGTCATATTCAATTGCTTTACTTTCGCAATTTCATCTGTTACCGGTCTATTCATGATGCTTATTTTCCAGCTTTCTAGCTTATCAACTTCCGAATAAATCTTTTTCCTTTTTATAAATCCATATATGATAATTGCTAATAAAACAATAATAAATATTAACAAGTACTCCATAGCTGCCTTACCCCTTTTTCGATTTCAAAAAAAACTTTTGTGATTTATATATATAGAAAGGCTTTAAATTTCAAATTTTTATTTTATGCTTTTTCATAACTTTTATGATAACATGTAAACAATAATTTTGCCCAAATTTTTTCTAAAAATTGTAGAAACTTGGAGGAAAGTAATGAAAACTGACGGTCATATTCACTCTCCCTATTGTCCACACGGATCCGACGATTCATTTGAACAATATATAGATGCTGCGATTTCCTTAGGTTATCAAGAAATTTCATTCACTGAACATGCCCCTTTACCAGCTAGTTTTATCGACCCAACACCTGATAAAGATAGTGGAATGAATCCGGACTTTTTAGATCCTTACATCTCAGATTTACAAAAATTAAAAGTAAAATATAAAGATAAAATAAAAATAAATATTGGTTTAGAAGTCGATTATATCATTCACTTTGAAAACGAAACTACCAAATTTCTAAACAATATTGGACAATTTCTTGATGATAGCATTTTATCAGTCCATTTTCTGCATCATGAAGGTCATTATTATTGCCTGGATTTTAGTGTGGAGGAATTTGCACGAATTATTTCTATTTTTGGAGATATTGATAAGGTACACACAAGTTATTTCGAAACGGTCAAACAATCAGTCCTAAGTGATTTAGGTCCCTATAAACCTAAACGGATTGGGCATATGACACTCGTAAATAAATTCCAAAAGAAATATCCGCCTGCAGCGGATTTCTCTACTGATATCAAACAAATCTTAGATCTGATCCGTGAAAAAAATATGACATTGGATTATAATGGTGCCGGCATAAATAAGCAGTATTGTTTAGAACCTTATCCATCAGAGTGGATTGTAAAAGAGGCGGCCAAACGAAAAATCCCTCTCATCTATGGGTCAGACGCCCATATTTCAAGGGATTTAAACCAAGGTTATTCCGAATTAGTTCCAACTATAACACTGTCCTCACCAACTTCCCTCGGATGAGGTTAACTTCCGCCTGCAAGGGTTGAAGCATTCAGAGCATTTACACTATTAAGTCCTGAATAGTTAATGACTGATAGAGTTGGCCTTTCAGCTAGTATAGAAAGGCTTTCCTCTATCCAATGGCTAATTTCTTTATAGTATTTTGTAACGAAATATGGTTCAAACGGATTCACATGTAAAACCTCTACCATATACTGCGGATTTAGATAAGGCATTGTTAACATACCTTTTAACTGCATGATTGTGATCATCACCGGAAGCTTTCTAAATTCTTTTTTTTGAATACCGCTTTCAAGAATCGTTTGCAAATAGTATTTTTCTTTAGTTAAATACGTAGACATAATTTCTCTTACAAGCATTGTATCTAAAGTTATCTCACGATGAACAAGTCGTGCCAACTGATGATTTTCACTTTCAAATCTTAATATGTTCTTTACCATTTCACATAAAACTTCTTTAGAAGACATACTATCCTTTTTCTCGATGGATTTTTCCAATAAAATAATATACTTCTCAAAATAATTAGTTAGGAGCTGCTCCAACAGGCCTTTTTTTCCATTGAAATAATAAGAAATAAGAGCTATGTTCACATTCGCCTTTTGGGCAATTTCTCTTACCGAGCTGCCATTATAGCCTTTTGAGTTGAATATTGAGATTGCCGCATCAAAAACCTTTTTCTTCGTACTAGACATTTCTTTCATCGTTTTTTCACCCCAGTTCTATCTCAATATTTTCTTCTTTAGAACCGGAATTCCTTTAAGATTTTCTCGACAATAACCGTACAGCATTAACACAAAAAGCCGAAATATACAGTATCTTGTCAAAGAGAAAAGCGGAAGCGCTCATTTAGCGACGTATAAACTGGAGCGCATCGACTGAGATAAAGGATATCCGGCGATGAGCGTAGCGATTCCATTCTTGTTGACTTATCGTAGGGAGATGAGTGAAGTTTACTAGTCGCTGAGCGCTGTAGCTGGACAAAAAAAAATAAAGCACTTTGAAGTGCTTTTAATTAAATATTATTGTCATAAATAATGACACGGTTTTTACCTGTTTGTTTAGCTTTATATAACGCCTCATCGGCGCGATTAAACAGCTTTTTAACAGAATCATTATTCTCTTTATGCCAAACAGTAATACCACATGAAATTGTAATTTTGGGATTTGTTTCCTCTTCGACTCTTTCAACCAATCGTTTCGCAACCATAACGCCGGTCTTTAAATCTGCTTTGGGCAAATAAACCGCTAATTCCTCGCCGCCCCATCTAGCCCCAACATCATGCTCGCGTATACTTTTTCTAATGATATTAGCTACTTGGATGATGACTTCATCGCCCACCTGATGTCCAAATGTATCGTTAATACATTTAAAATCATCAATATCGATTAACAGAAATGCCCCTAACGCATCAGTGTTCATAGACAACTGGATTCTTTCATCAAGGTAATTTCTAGAATGGAGCTTTGTTAAATGGTCGGTAATCACCATTCTTTCCAATTCTTCTCTTAACATTGAATTAGTAAACGCCAATGTAGAGTGGTGAATGAGTGATTGTAATAATTTAAATTTATCAAAAGAAAAATGATATGGTAGTTCATTTAGTACGTAAACAGCACCTATAAGCGCATTGCTTTGGATCATCGGTACAACCATAAGAGATCGGAATTTTTTCTCACCAATACTGGCATCTAAGGAAAGATCTCCAATAAATACGGCATCTTTTTCCTGTTTTATCTTATTATTAATAAAATTCACTAATGAAACGGATTCATCTTGAAAGAAGTAATCTGAGCTGCCGGGTAAAACTTCAAACTTATCCTTTCCATCGAACATCAAAAAACCAATTACTTGTGCATCAAAGGAAGCCCTAATCTGTTCTGACATAAAGTTGATTGTATCCGATAATCGCAGATTTGAATTCAAGCGATGCGTTGTTTTATTTATTAGCTGTAAATCCGATATAAGCTTTCTTGATTGTTGGTACAATTGCGCATTTTCCAAAGCTCCCCCAGCTGTATTGGCTAATAGCTCGATAAAGCCAACCTCTTCTTTAGGAAAAATGGGAGTATCAGGAGCGGTGACTTGAAGAACACCGTATATACCTTGTTTTCCTTTTAACGGAGCGTAAAGTACAGACTTGTCATTCATTAACGAATCTTCAATTTGAACATTGCCTGTTAAATAAGCTTGCGCCGCCGCCTGGTTAATGGAATCGGAGCCATACTCCAAGTCATGGATAGGAAGTTCCGGATCCGTCGACGTATCGTGAGATAACAATAATACACAATCGAAGGTTTCATAAACTTCTTTTAGCGTATGAATGATTTCCTTTAATACTTCAGCCATATCCATCGAAGAATGAAATTTCGCTGTAACCCGATATAGCTGTTCATACCTTTTTAATTTATTAATATCTATTTCTGTTGGATGGATTTCTTTAGGCATTTCAATTCACCTTCAAAATAAAAAGTGGGTACAAACGAACATTAATTATATTCTTATTATAATCTTAATAGTCATATTTTCCTATATCAATTTTCGGAAAATTGTAAACTACTCCCTTTTATTTATATATCGGATATCTTAAGGAATTTTCCATCATAATTTAACTAAAACCAAATTATTAAACCCAAATTATGATTTTATCTTTAAAATTAGGAGAAGACAAGAATTAATCTTGACTTTATACATAAAAAAAATTATAATAATTTTTGTGTGTAAAATAAAAGCGGCCTGAGTGTGCTAGCTTTTGTTTCATTTTGTTCCTCTACTGGAGGTGTATCGAGTAACCCTTGGCTGCTGGAGCGAGGATACATGAAGACAAAATGGGCAATCGATAGAGTGCATGTGTCTGTGTTTTTATTTTACAAAATAAAAACATTCAAGGAGGAGCTAAATTATGGCTCGTTATACTGGACCATCTTGGAAATTATCTCGTCGTTTAGGTATCTCATTAAGCGGAACTGGTAAGGAATTAGAAAAGCGTCCTTACGCACCTGGTCAACATGGACCTAATCAACGTAAAAAACTTTCAGAATACGGATTACAATTACAAGAGAAGCAAAAGCTTCGTCATATGTTTGGAATGAATGAGCGTCAATTCCGTAACACATTTACTGCTGCTGGTAAAATGAAAGGTATTCATGGTGAAAACTTCATGATTCTTTTAGAATCTCGTTTGGACAACCTTGTTTACCGTTTAGGACTTGCTCGCACTCGTCGTGCAGCTCGTCAGCTTGTAAACCATGGACATATCGTTGTTGATGGTGGACGCGTGGACATTCCTTCTTACCGTGTTAAGCCAGGTCAAACAATCTCTGTTCGTGAAAAATCACGCAACTTAGAAATTATTAAAGAAGCTGTTGAAATCAACAACTTCGTACCTGACTTCTTAACTTTTGACGCTGAAAAGCTTGAAGGTACTTACACTCGCTTCCCTGAGCGTTCTGAAATGCCTGCAGAAGTTAACGAAGCATTTATCGTTGAGTTCTACTCTCGTTAATTGGAACACGGGGACGGTTCTAGTGTTCCACTTGCAAATAGCGTACACAAAAACCCTAGAAACCTTGATATTATCAATGGTTCTAGGGTTTTTTATTTGTGTAACATGGGGACGGTTCTAGCGTTCCATTCATCTTAGGCGTTGCTTCATTATTTCGTATAGCTCATTTAAGAATACATCTTCGCTAGTTCCATTCACCATATCTTTTAATTGAATACGCCCATTCTTAAGTTCGTTTTCACCAAGTATTAATACATGAGGAATTCGTACCTTATTAGCATAATCAAGGGCCTTTTTAAGCTTTCGATTTGCTAATTCCATTTCAACACGTATCCCATTCCACCGTAACTTTCTTGCAATTTTCATAGATTCGGCTAGTGTTCCCATAGGATAAAGAAAAACATCCGCAAACGATTGTTCAATTTGATTTCGTTCCATTAGTGTTGTGAACACTACATCCAGTCCAATTGAAATCCCTACCGTTGGATACTTCACTTCATTACCTAAGTAGTTACCAATAATATCATCGTAACGTCCACCACTCCCAATACTTGAAGTAATACTTCCATCCTTTAGAAAAACCTCGTAAACTGTCCCTGTATAAATATTTAAACCTCTTGCTAGAAAAGGGTTAAAACTGCAATATTCCGCTATTTCAGTTGCTTCTAATAAAGCTGTTAACTCTGTCAATTCTTGAAGTCCATCAACAACTATTGAAACATGACCATAATTTTGGTTATAGTAATCAAAGTCCTTGATTGTATCGTTGATTAACAGTTTTTGAATTTTATATATTGCTTCATTACCTACTCCTTTTTCTTCTAATTCTTTTACAACACCATCCACCCCAATTTTCTCCAATTTATCAAGGGACAGAATTACCTCGTTAATATCCTCTATCTCAATTTCCATTGCCCGTAAAATACCCATTAATAGTTTTCGGTTGTTATATTGTATCTCAATTTCTAAGCCTAATTTACTAAAAATGTCAAAAACCATCACCATGAGTTCCGCTTCTGCAATTACTGACTCTACACCTACAATATCTACATCACATTGAATAAATTCACGAAGTCTTCCTTTTTTTGTTGGTCCATCCCTGAAAACTTTTCCAATTTCGTACCTCTTAAATGGAAAACGAATTTCAGGATTCATTCCGATTACCTTGGCAAATGGTATCGTTAAATCATAACGCAGCGCAAGCTCCCTTTCTCCCTGATCAGAAAGACGATAAATCTCCTTCAAAATTTCAGCACCACCACCATACTTTGAAGCTAGTAGATCGTAATAGTTCAGAATTGGTGTTTCCAATGGTTTGCATCCATAAGTTTGAAAAGTCGACTCGCACACCTCCCTAATTTTATTCCTTATTTGCTGCTCTCTAGGTAAATAATCATTCGTTCCTTTAACATTTCTAAGTGCCATGTTTCCACTCTTCCTTTTCCAAGTATTTTGAAAGGTAATTATAGTCAAAATCCAATTCTATTAACCTGCTCACCCGAGGTCATCATTTCCGCTTGAATAATTTCATCAACCGCTTTTGTGATATCAATAGCATGAATGGTTCTCATATCATTATCATCCCGCTCTGCCATAAAACCAATCGCTGTTTTAAATAATTTACGCATTAAACGACCATTCCCTAAATTTTTTGATTCTAACCCGCTTAAGCAGTTAATCAATTTATTGACATCATTCTGGGCTTCCTTTAAATTTCTAACAACATAGTCCTCCTTATTAAGTAAATAATTGAAGATTTCAAACATCTCTTCGCTTAAATAATCCTTAAACTCGATTATATTAGTAAGTCTCGAACGGAGTCCAGGGTTTGCATTTTTTATAAATTTTCGCATTTCATTAGTATAGCCAGCAAAGATCACTAATGTATTCGGGTTATTCTCCATTTGACGAATAATTTCTGCAATGGCCTCATCTGAAAAGCTATCTGACCTACCCTCGTTCAATAAGCTATATGCTTCATCAATAAACAATGTCCCTCCCCTAGCGCTTTCAAATACTTTTGCAACAGTAGGCGCTGTCCAGCCGACAAACATACCTACTAGATCCTTCCGACTAACTTCCACAAATTTTTCATTTTCCAGAACCCCTGCCTCACAAAGCAGCTTGCCAAAGATTCTTGCCGTTGTCGTTTTCGCCGTCCCTGGATTTCCCATAAATACTGCTGAGGCATGTGGTGCAGTTGTTTTATACCCCTTCAAGCGACGTTCCTTATCAAATATCATGCGCTTAACAATCCGATTTAACTGTCCTTTTACATCATCAAGTCCAATCAGCATATTAAGTTCTTCAAATGCCTTCTTTTGACTATCCTTCGTTCTTTTCGCATTACGTTCATGCGTGATAAAAATCTTTTCGAAGTTTGATTTAGATAAAGTTTTTGAAGTTGTATCTTTCTTTTTTACTGCTTTATTAACAAGGATTTCAATATCGAGATTACTTGCAAAGTTGTTGCCTCTATAATTTTTCAGTTCATCGATTAAATTACCTTTATCTACTGTTTTTGCAATTTTGTACCCCTTTTCTTTTACACATTGTTCTAAAATCAACTGATAATACTCCCTAGAAGGCTCTTCAACACGGACGCACTCAAAATCACATTCAAACATAAGCTTTTTATTAGATTGATCCAGTAAACCTGGGGATCCAAAAAATCCTGTTTGTTCTTTTTCTACAGTAATATAGATTATCAATCGACCAGACCGCTTAATCTCTTCGATCGGTAATTGATCACCGGGGAATTGTGAACAAATAATTAATGGATAATTGCCATTAAACCAATAAGGCTTTCTTGATTTGCCCTCCTCACCCATAACAGTATTAAAGTTGTTAAACCCACCATAAATTGGTCGTGGGCCATCAACTAGTGCTACTGAAAATTCAAACACATTGAGAATAGGTAAATGTGCAACATTATAATCATCATCAAAGATGATTGATTCAGCATCTCCTCGCTCATCCTCTTCCTCCCAATCATTGTCAAAATCTTCACCTCCAGCTGAGTATTCATCCCATTCTTCCTCATCCAAATTTCCAGAATCAAATTCCTTAGATTCATTAGTTGATTGATATTTTTTGTAAATATATGAAGCCGCCAATAAACCATCTTCTAGGTAATCACATTTGATAATAACACCGTTTGCTCCAGCCATATCAAGAGCAAGAATTTCACTAAAATGCTTCCCAGCCTTTAAATCTTCTTCAAGTTCTTTATATGACCATTCAGGCACTGGGATATACTGCATAATTTCACCACTTTGAAGGCGTTTTGTTAGTTTTTTCGCACTAATTAACTTAACCATTTTTATTCCTCCTCGGATTACTATATCTTCATTTCATTATGAATATTTGATTCTAGCCAGCAGCATATTATCATCAACCATCTGGGTCGGGATAAACTTCCACTCATACTCTGCATCGGCATCTAGGTCAAAAAAATCTGCTACTTCATTAATTGAAATCAAGGAACTGTCTGCCCTTCCCAGAATTTCAAGGACTGCCTTTGAATAAGTACTTTGTAGAAACTGAATTTGCTGAGGATTTGGAACAACACGACCATTATCATCGACTTTGAAAATACAGACTACTTTGTTCATATCTCACGCTCCATCAAGACTAACTTGTATTGTTTAATTAATAACTTATCTTGATTATAGCTGCTATGACATTTCAAAAACTAAAACTCCCGAAATAACCGATTTAGCCGATTTTAAGTAAAAATCAACGCAAAAGCCCAAGCAAGGTTAATTTGCTTGGGCTTTAATCATTTAGGACAATAAATATTGAACTTTTTTGCTAAAAGTAGTTACCGTATCAAAATGGAACTTACTATGCTCCTCAGTTCCATCAAGGCTGTGCACCGGAACTTCATAGGTACGATCTAAATAATCTAGAAAAATACCAGAATCGGAATTAATTTGTACAAGGAGGGCTGAAACTGCATCTTCCATGCTGTCAAACCCTTCAATTTCATACTCTATATCAGACCCTGTCTGAATTAAATATACCTTGCTTTCCACTGGTGACTCAACCATCTTAACAATTCTTTCGATACCATCGCCCTTTAGCGAAAAGGTTTCCTGTTTTCCTACAATTAATAAACGGTCAAAATCTGGATTTTCTTCAACCGCTTCAAATTCGTAGATGCTTGTTGTATTGGAAATGTCAAATAAATCAAACAATAAATCTCTAAAACTCACCAATTGAAAACCTACCTTATTTTCATTATTATCAAAAGCCACAGCTTTCATGTGTAATTCGCTCCTTTTTTCATTCTTGTTATAAGATTCCATAGGTTTTCCATTGCTATTTTGTAATTCCTTAAATTTTTGAATTTGTTGCTCAATATTTTCGTTATGAGATTTAATATAGTTTTGAATAGATTTCATTTGATCAACATCCACATTTTCTCTTTCAGTAAAACCGTCAACTAAAAGTTTACAGGAGACCTTGTATAAGTTATATTTTTTTTCATTTAAACAAAAATCCCTTAATGTCCATTTTCGAAAATCGTAAATTGCCCTTACAAAATTTTCAGCTCTTTCTCTTACACTTCCAAAGTCTTGTTCTGGAACTCTTAAGTCATAAATGTAATTATTAATTCTGCCGCCAAATTGCCCTACCTTTTCCGGTGATTTTTTTAACAAGCGCAGATATTTATCATTACCAATTATGATCGCTTCTGACATATCTGCAAATGTAACACCTTTTTTCGAATTCTTTTTTGAATTAAGCATTGTTCGAATCATACTTAATACCTCATTAAGCGGCTTTCTTTGCTCATCCATGAATTGCCCTCCTATTATTAAAATAAGAAACTTTAATACAATTATAATTAATAAATCCAATCAACATTTAAAATCCCCGAAATAACCGATTTTTCCAGAATTATTCAATATGTTTGAACATAAAAAAACCCCGAAATTTTTGATTTTGGGGGCTTTTTCATTATATTTTCCGTTATGAATATGTTAATCCTCTAATGCACTATCTTCTTTCTCAAGTAATTCTATTTTTTCTTTTCTTAATTCATTTAAGGTTTTGCCACTTTCCACTACTTTTGCCCATTCATAAATATTTATTGTCGTCCACTTTGTAACTCTTTTTCCCCACTCATTAAATGTTATTTCGTCTCCTTTGTATTCAACTAATTTGCTAGTTTTAACGACTGCTGAGGAGTCCACATAACCTTTAATTTCAAGTACTTGACCTGGTTTAATAACCTCCCATTCAAGCAATTTATCCATTTTTGGGAGTGTTTTCCTTTCGGATTCACTTGTCTGTTTACTACTTTTTGATGCGCTTTTGCCTCTAATTTCAATATAATAATCATCCATTGAAATTGTTGGAAGGATCTTATTCACATCCAAAAAATTGTTATCGCCAATTTTTTTGGGAGTGATTTCAAAGCAACTAATATCAACACCATTGGAAATAAGCCAAGCTACTGCCGATAATGTCTGATTATCAAATTTAGAAGCAACTAAAATAATCCTTTGTTTTGCGTTAAAAGTATTTTGTATTTTATTTTGGAATAGAAATTCATTTAATATTCTAGTAGCCTTTTCTTCATTAGTTAAGTCACCAATAGAAAACTCCTCTTTATAGTTACCAATATAGGGTGCAAATATTTTATCCACAAGTTCTTCAGGACTATCTATTTTTGCATAACTGGCAGCATAACGAATTGCCTGAAATTCGAAAGGTTCTTTCCGTTGTTTAATGTCCTCCATATCTCTTTTTATTTCAATTAAGACCAGATTACCATTCCCATCAATTGCAGTAAGATCACTTCGACCATTCTCACTATTTTTTACTTGTTGCCCGACAATCAATAGGGTTTCATCAGATAATAATTCTCCAATATTAACTCTTAAGAATTCCTCAATATCCCCTTCCTTAATATTTAACTGCTTAAAGGATATGTCCTCGATATTCATTTGATTGACCTTAAGTCCTTTTTCAATTTTCACTGGAATTAGCATATGTATAACCCCTTTTTATCTTTTAATTTCAACAGCAGATCATTTTATTTGTAATTTATTCTAATATACTCTTCCGCAGGCACTTCTCCGAAAGTTTCATTTTTATAGTTAATAAGAAACCACTCACCCTCTATTGGATATACCGTTATTTCGGGACATTCAGCAAGTGAATATTCATCTCTAATGTTCTTATACATAAGTGGTATCAAGGTACTTCCATTTAAATCTACGAAGCCCCATAACTTATTTTTTGAAACTTTAATTGCCCCATCATAAATTCTCCGACTATCAATTTTATCAAACTGCCCATAGGGAATAGTAAAATTTCCACTTCTGTTAACAATACCAACCTGCCCAACTTTATTGTGAACTTTAAAATAGCCTTCACCTAAGCAAGAAACCGATGTGGCATTCGGACATGATAATACAACTGTGTGATCAATAACTACAACATCAACACCCATATCATTGCTAATAAATACACATGTTTTTCCATCTATCACAGCATATCTACTATCATCGGAAGTATACTCAAATAGAAATTTCCCATCTATATCAGACACTGCCATGTTATAGATTGTATTATACTCCTCGTTTTCTTGAGTGCTTAAACAAACTAATAGTTGCCCTTCACTCAATCCACCATTATAATCATCCCTAATAATTTCGATAGAAGGATATTTAGTTTTAAAAATCCAACCCTTATATGGGTTCAGGCATCCGTAAAATTCACCATTTGCTTTCTTTTTCCTTGAAATAATGACACTTTGTTTTTTTCCTTCAAGATTAATTAGATCCTCACAATAAAGATCATCATATTTTGCATCAAGAAGCTGCTCACCATTGGAAATCCTTAACATTCCTAGCTTACCATTATCAATATTTACAAAAGTAGCAAAGTCATCAAAATATAAACTTTTAATAAACTCATATCTATTCCTTACAAGATTACCTTTGTAATCTAATATACAATCATTTTCATTCTCAAATGAATTTCTATACAAACCTTTATTTATTGCTACAAAACATTTTTCTGGCCTAAACTCATGTGTAATATCCTTCCTAATATACCCACCTACTTGAATATTCCCAGTTAAATCAATTGTATAAATATCCTTCTTATTTGCAATCAATGCTTTACCCTCATGAAATTCACCTGCCCAGACAATACGCTCATCCCCATATAATTCTTTAAGTTTATTATTAATATCATAATGAAAAAGTATGTAATTCGGCGGATTAGCAGATGATTTTTCAGGATCTTTACTTATCAACTTTTCTGATATATTCATAGAAACAAATCCAACATATTGCGGGTTTTCAATATTATCAATGACCGGAGCAAATCCGTCTACAAATTCACCAATATACTCATAATATTTCCGATACCAGTTTATTGCATTTTCTTCCTTAATTAATTCATCAAAAATCGTAAAATCTATCTCATTTTCTGTTTCAACAGATTGTACAACCGGTTCTCCACAATTAAAACAAAATTTTGCTCCTGCCATTATCTTTGTA
This sequence comes from Bacillota bacterium, assembly GCA_023457235.1. GTDB lineage: Bacteria > Bacillota > Bacilli > Bacillales > Bacillaceae_J > Schinkia. The sequence goes on along the minus strand of JAEWMK010000222.1, from coordinate 10,295 downwards.
TGGCATTGTTGACAGTTTTGTTCTTTTTCAACCTTTGACCCACAATTAAAGCAAAAATTCGCACCTTCATTAAGTTCATTTTGACACTTCATACATTTCACAATAACTCACCTCATCAAATATTTCTGCTTAAGAACCAGTACCTTCCAAGCATTTCAGACAATTATTTTTGTTTTTTAGAGCCATTAACTTAGATTCTATATATGAGAGAGGGAACTATTAATAATACTCATTTATCCACTTTTTAAATTGTGTTAGTATACTTCTTACGACACCCTGTGGTACATTTTTAGTTAACATAGATACTTTTGCAGAATTACATATCGCTGTTAAATTACTCTTAACATAATTTACTTGTGTATATCTAGTAACACCCGCATGATCCAATGCTAGTCCAAAAGATCTTTTATATTCATTATTTTTAAAATTTGTTACGTTATTATAATAATTCCAAAAAGCATTAGCATCTAACATCATAATAAAAAGTTCCTCCCTTATTAAATACGCATATTCCCATCAATTGATTACATTTCTCCAATTTTCATTTCCCAAAAATATGCTTTTCTATATAGCATTCATTTAAGGTTCCATTTTAATAACCACTCATCTTAAGGCATTGATATATACCCAAACTTCCCATTAATACTTACTGGAGCTAAACCATCACTGTAATTCCAGGCTTCATCAAATTGTGGTTTAATAACTTCTTTTCCTGTTTTATCAACGTAGCCCCATTTTCCATTATAGCTAACACATGCGAAGCCATTGCTGAAATATCCTATCCAGTCATATTCCATCTTAGTAATTTCATTACCTTGCTTATCTATGAAACCCCATTTTCCATTTCTTTTTACCCCTGCAAATTCTTCTTGAAAACCAAAAGCAGTATCTATATCATCATATATCATCGGAATAGTCAGTTTTCCATCTTTATTTATAAATCCCCATTTTTGATTTAATTGAACGCCTGCAATTCCATAATTAAACCATGTCACATCATGATATTTAAGCGGAATAGCAATTTTTCCTGTTTTATCAATAAATCCTCTTAACGCTCCTTTTTGAACTTTGGCAAGACCTTCTTGAAAATTTTGTGCATCATCAAATTTCACTTTAATAACTTCTTTTCCATTCTTATCAATATAAATAAATTGATCATCACGCATAACTATTGCAACACCTTCTTTAAATGCAGAAGGAGTTATAGAATATGGGCTTGATGATTCATATTTCGGAGTAATAACAAACTCACCATTTTTATTAATATATCCTATTTTTCCATCGACATGGACACCTGCTAATCCAGCGCTAAAGTCACTAACATCACTATATTGTGGATTAACAATTACTTTGCCATTTTTATCAATAAATCCATAAAGGCTGTCATATCTAGTTCCTCCATCTAGGACAGCCATTCCATCTGAAAAATCGTGCACACTATTGTATTTAAGCTTCTTAACGACTCTTCCTTGGTTGTCAATAATGACAAAGTGCTCCCCCATTATAGGGGTTGCTAAGCTTTCTTTAAAATTGGGGCAAAAATCATATTGTAGTTTAATAACCTCTTTCCCGGATTTATTTATATAACCACATTTCCCATTTAAATAAACAGCTGCCATTCCCTCATTAAATTCAAGCGCTTTTTCATATTTAGGCTTAACGACGTAATTTGGAGTTGCTGCACTCAAATTTGTTGGAAATAAAAGCAGTAATATAATGATTGCTATTAAATAGCTAATATATTTTTTCACTTTTACTTTCCTCCAAAATATGAATATTTTTATTGCTCTTTTCTAGAATCATCATATCGATTAAAAAGAAAAGCCAATTTTTTAGATTTATCCCCTCCATAGTGCTGCCTAGGTTGAGCAACTCTCTTAAGTAGTAGTAACTCTTAAAATCTCTTATTTTCACATTAAATTCTCTCTTCTTAAACAATCTATATGGGCTGTTAATATTAATTTCAAAGCAATGGCCTTTTTTGGAAGATTCATACATAAATCTACTATCAAGCTTTTTCCAGAAATAGTCATTAGTCTCTTGATAATTTTCAATTAAAAAACTAAATAGACTTTCGCTGGTTACTAATCCATGCTCAACTGATAATTTTACCGTATAATCATCAATACTAAAGCCTACTGATAACTCCTTAGATATGTCAATATCTCTGATTCTGTATGACAAATTAGTAACAATACTATTGACCACATTAATTTTGATATTATATTCATCTGTTTTTGAGTCATATAAAGTAGCTAAATCAATTGTTGTATAAGGATGAAGTGACTTGAATTCATTGTGAATATGCTTAAAGGCTATTTCCTTTATTACTAGGCTATTATCGATGCTAATGTTATTAATTTGTAAAAATATCATCCAAGCGTCATCAACTTCTGCAAGGCTATCCCCTGAGTAACAAAATGAATTAGTATTGCTTATATTACTTATAACTTTTTTATATTCATACATAAGAAAATCCACAAAAAACCGTAATGAAAGTTCGTTTTCTTTAGATAATGTCAAAGTAACATGCGAGATTTTTTTATAAGCATCAACGGTAAGATGGTAGAGGATAGAGTCATAGATTGTTTTAACATTTTTGATATTAGCGATGCTTCTTATTTTGTCGTATAATTCAGTTATCTGAATTGAGTTATCTTTTGTATTACTCTTAAAAGTTTCTTGACTAAAAAAATCATCACCCCCCCCATAATTATAAGTTGTATGGGAAGTTCCATCAAAATGCTCCATAATTTTATCATGTGCAATTTTTATATTTTTAAAGTTTTCCTCCGCTAAGTTTTCGGAATTAACATCGGGATGATACTTTTTTGCAAGGATGCGAAATGCTTTTCTAACCTCTTTTTTACTTGCTCCTTCTTGTAAACCTAGAATCCTATAATATTCCTCCAATACAGATCCTCCAATCACACTAACTTCTTTTCGCCCAAATCAGATTTGTCAAGGGATTATAATCAATTTCTTTCGTAGTTTCTGCTTGTGTCTTGCCTAAAAATCTATATAATCCCGATAATCATATTCCATATTGGCATAGCCGATTAAATCTTCTTCCTCATACATGCTATACTCCTCTACTTCACATCGACTACAATCATAAACAGGTGCATAAACAACGCAGTTTTTATCTGTTAAAATTTCAAATCCATTGCCATACTGTGTAATTTCCGTTCCATCGCTTAGTAAAATACTTTTTTCCACTTTTTCATTTCCTTCACAATCACTATCATAGACCTTTTGCTTTACGACCTTTAATAGATTAATAGAACTTAAATCATCGTACTCTTTAATCTCGTTCAAATAATGATCAACAACGCAATATCTTCCCATTTTCGATTTCTCCCTCTAGATTCATAAAAATACGTCTTTTTTATATTTCTAATAGTAATCCTATTTACTTACAAATGAAACCCTTTCACACCATTTATTGTAATACCCCTTTTTACAAAAGCCGTGTGACCATGTATGAATCTGTAATATTATCGTACTGTTTTTCAATAAAAACACTCATGAGCGATTGCTCCCAACCCAGTATGAGAATAGTCGATTGACATACCTTCTCTTCGCTGTTGCTCCAAAAAGCTAGAGCAAAGGCTCGTTCAGGTATACCAACCGACAATTATTTTTTTCACTGAAAGGGTCAAGCGGATAATTTTTTCGATAAATATCTTAGGGTATAATGACCTCATCTTGCCGGCAGAATCCTGGATCGAAGAAGAGGCTTATTTTCTTAATCTTGCTCGATATCCTCTAAAGTTGCCTTGATCATCTTCGGTTAATGTTAATTCGGAAGCTGACCAAAACGGATGAACGATGTATGGTATCCTCTCGGTTGACTCATCCTCATATTGGTCATTAATGGAGCAAATTTCCCAATTACCCTGTTGAGTTTCTTCATTAAAGAAGTAAATCTCAATTTCTTTAAAATTTCCTATATCAACCCCGTTTACTTTCAACCTTCCTTTTTCATCTCGAGTTAAGATACCTTCGGCTATAATCGGGTTTAAGCTCAAATATCATTCACACCTCTCAAAAGATTGTTTTCAGCAATTCCTTTAATAATCATAGTTATTGAATCATTTTTTTCTTCTTTTACTGGCGTATCTATCATACTTCTCTATATCATGGGCCACGAGTCTAATATTTTGAATTGGAGAGAAATCGGTGATTGGATTATCTCCTAAAAATAAACGAGATAGATTGCCACGCTCTAAAGTAGTAAAAACATCAATGTTCGAAATTTGATTATGGCGAAGGTTAATCAAATAAATATCTTTTAATCCCATTAGCGGTTCAATATTTGTGATTTGGTTATACCTCAAAGTTAAATAATAAAGCCAAGAAATCCCTCGCAATGGGCTAATATCACTAATTTGATTATGGGAAAGATTCAAATCATCTATAAAACTACAATCTGCTAGCGGTGTTATATCCTTTATATCGCAATCTATTAAACTAAGATGTGATAGCCCTGAAAAAAATATATCAATACGGCCCAATTCTAACTTTTCTTTTTCGGTTTCATATTGCTTAATTTGTTTCACGCAAAGATCACGAATTGGTGTTAAATCCAAAAAAGAACATTTCCTTACATACAAGTATTCAAGGTTTGCTAAAGTTTCAATAAATGTCCAGTCCTTATTCTCACTGCCGACAACATATAATTCTTTTAATTGAGAAAAGTTTCTTAAAAAGGTGAGTTCTTTCGTTGGAACATAAATGTGAATTGTTCTAAGCTGTGAAAAATGTTGTAAATCGTACTGCCATTGACCATTGCATGATTCATTAACATCAAACATAAACCTTGGGTAACTCATATTAAATGCTGAGGAATATGAATACCAAGGTATGGATACTGCAAACTCTGATGTAACTGGTTGATTTGACACAATCAAGCCCACAATTGAAGCAATATCCTTTTTCCTTACCTTCCCTCTTTTGATATTCAAAAAATTCCTTACCACTTTTTCAAAACCCTTATCCTTAAACTCAATAATATCCATTCGTAACTCACCCCATGTTCAATAAATTTCATCATCATCCCCAACCGCATTATTCCAATTATTAATAAGTGTTTGATCCATTTCTTCGATTGTTTCAAATGGTCGCTCACTCAACCGAATAACATTTTCATGTCCGAAATGTAGATCAGCAATATAAAAACGCTCCATTGTGGATCCTTAAATACTTCGGTTGATATTTCATCGGTGAAAAACTGAAAATAGTCACTTATAATTATGAATTCACCATTTCGATTGTTTTTGATTGCTCAATTATTTTTGACAACAATGATACCTTGTTCAAATCCCATTATGTTAAATAATTGCGCATTACAAGTTGATTTAATAGAACTTCACATTTTTCTCCAATATCCTTTATATAATCCAATAAGGTAGCAAGTTTCTGGGGAGGGATGTATAAATTCCAGAAACCTTTTTGACTCTATTACCTCCTGCAAATCAAATAAGTTATAATATTCATTAGTTATAGCCAACATACTAACCTCCTCTATTGTTATTTTTGTTTTGCTGTTAATTAAATGATAACAAACATGGTGACCAATTATTCGGACACCAACTAACAAGGAGAATAAAATGAAAAAAAGCGGAATTACACTTTTATCTACTTATTTAGTACTAAAAAAATTTTCAAATCCTAATCATGTATTGAACGCTGCACAAATTATCGGTCATCTAAAAAGTTATTTTAATTTAGATAAAGAGCCTAATAGAAAAACGGTTTACAATCATTTAAGTCAATTAAGGGAATTAAGCGATCAGAATTTATTAGATTGCGAACTTGAAATAGTTGAAAAAAATAATCAAATTTCCGGCCAATACATTATTCCTGCTTTTACTGAAGGTGAAATCAAGCTTCTATGTGATGCAATCGCATCCTCACGCTTTATTGGAAAAACGCATAGCAAAGATTTAATTAATAAACTTGGCACTTTATATAATCAAGATTTGACAGATAAATATCGTGATATATTAAATTTTAAAACAACAAACAGCAAATCTTATAAAGCACAGTTGTATACTAGCAGTGAAGTTTTAGCAGAAGCAATTAGTATCAATAAAAAAGTTAAGTTTCAATATTTGAAATACAACACACAGAAAGAACTCATTCCGAATCGACCAGAAAATGATGGCTGGAAAATCGTGACCCCCTATAAGCTAATATGGGCAATTAATCATTACTATTTATTTTGCAGATATGAAAACACTGTTGATAATCGTTTTCTAAGAGTTGATAAAATTAGAAATGTTGAAATATTGGAATTAAAAGGGGAACCACTACCAACAACGATTGATTGGAATGAATATGCAAAAAATCAAGCCTTCATGTCGGAGGAGAGCCTGAGAAGATACAATTCCGCTGTGAAATGAGAATGCTAGATCAGGTGATAGATTTCTTTGGAAAAGACGTTGTTATTAAGCCAATTAATGATCAATACTTTGAAGTGCAAATCAGAACATCCATTGACAGTATCAAATATTGGATTTTACAGTATATCACAGCTATTGATGAAATACGCCCAGAAAAATTACGTAATATTATTTTAGAGTATTTAGAGGATGGGTTGATAAGGAACAAAGAGGAAAATAAGTAACATGAAAAACACACAGAAAGGCACTTTCATTTGAGTAGTGTACAAATTTATCAATAAGGAAAATATGGAAGCAATGTTGGAAGCTTAGCAATTTCTAATAGTTTAGCTTACGATTAGGACTTATTTATTCGTCAGATAGTTCAAAGCTGGTAATTAAGATTCTGGGGTTTTTTATTTTATTTCTGCTTTGTAGAATAGTGTATTCTCCACCTGACACCTGATGATAAAAAATTATTTAATAATGGTTTATATTCAAAATTATAGTGCGGCGCAATAGGAGGCGATTGTTGCGTAGTAAAGTTCGGACAGTAACGGTGAACATCCATCAATGTTGTCCTCGAAAGCATCGTTTGGGGACAAGACAAGAGCGACACCCATCAATGTTGTCCTCAAAAGCATTGTTTGAGGACAAGACAAGAGCGACATCCATCAGTGTTGTCCTCAAAGGTATCGTTTGAGGACAAGGCAAGTGCGACACCCATCAATGTTGTCCTCAAAGGTATCGTTTGAGGACAGAGATTGTGCCTGCCCCACCTGTATTGTCCTCAATCCTTTTGATTGGGGTATAGCGTATTTACTGATTTCAACTCCCTACACGAGATTGTTTTATTTTGAATAAGAACTCAGTTGCTGCACAATTTCCCTCTATTCTTCACTACAGAAAGGTAATTCAATAAATAAACAAGCAGAAGAATAAGAAATATTTCCTCTGCTTGTTTTCGTTCATTTGTTTATGTTTTAGTATTTAATTAAGTAATATTTTTTCTTCCCTCTACGAATGATCGTAAATTGTCCTTCAATACGATCCTCAGCAGCAACAACTCGTTCAAGATCAGTTGTTCTTTCTCCATTAATATAGATTGCACCATTACTAACATCTTCTCTAGCTTGGCGTTTTGATGGGCAAATTTTACTTTCAACCAATAAATCTAATAGGCTGATTTCATCCTGCTTACACTCATAGGATGGAACATCTTTGAATCCTTGCTTAATTTCTGCAGCAGACAGGTTTTGAATGTCACCGCTAAATAACGCTTCAGAAATGCGAATCGCTTGTTGTAATGCTTCTTCACCATGAACAAGCTTCGTAACTTCTTCTGCTAGTCTCTTTTGTGCTATGCGTTTTTCAGGTGCTTTTTCAACCTCAGCAGCTAATACTTCGATTTCCTCCGGTGATAGGAATGTAAAATATTTCAAGAATTTTACAACGTCTTTATCATCCGTATTAATTAAGAATTGATAGAATTCATATGGTGATGTTTTTTCTGCATCAAGCCAAATTGCACCGCCCTCGCTCTTACCAAACTTTGTACCATCTGCTTTTGTTACAAGTGGAATTGTAAAACCGTAAGCTTTGGCATCTTCATCTGTTGATTTACGAATTAATTCTAGCCCAGCCGTAATATTGCCCCATTGGTCACTACCACCAATTTGCAAACGGCAATTTTCATTTTTATAAAGATTTAAGAAGTCATTGGATTGTAAAATCATATAGCTGAATTCTGTGAATGAAATACCGGATTGGATGCGGGATTCAACGGAATCTTTGGCAAGCATGTAATTGACACCGAAGTTTTTACCTACATCCCTAAGGAACGTAATGACATCTAAATTTCCTGTCCAATCATAGTTGTTTACAACCTTTGCTTTATTTTCGCCTTCAAAGTCAAGGAATTGTGAAAGCTGTCGTTTGATACTGTTACTCCATTCCACCACTATTTCTGTTTCATTTAATGTTCTTTCTGCTTTTTTTCCACTTGGGTCACCGATTAAGCCGGTAGCTCCCCCAACAAGTGCGATTGGGTTATTCCCTGCTAATTGGAAACGGCGTAATGTTAATACTGTTAATAGATGACCGATATGCAGGCTGTCTGCTGTTGGGTCGAAGCCGCAATATAATGTAATGGGCCCTTTTTCAAGTTCTTTTTGCAGTCCTTCTAAATCTGTTACTTGGTTGATTAAACCGCGGAACTCTAAATCCTTTAATAAATCCATAATTTTTCCTCCTTAAAATTTAAAAAATAAAAAATAAAAAACGCCCCTCAAATAGGGACGAATTGCTTCGCGGTACCACCCTATTTGAAGAACGTTAAATGTCTTCCACTTCATTGGATAACGGCCCATACCGTTTGCCTATACTAAGAAAAAACGAGAGACGTAAATAAACTCGCATGCTTTTCTTTTCCAAGCAAATGCTCAAGGATGTAATTCATGGATATCTTTGTACTGACTTGCACCAGCCGTCAGTTCTCTAAAAACAGGGAGATATTCACTACTTATTCCTATCACTGCAAAATTAATAAAGTTAATTTTAATACATTAAAAACTAACATACTTCAAGCTAATAAGTCAAATAAAATTTACCATTATCGAACTATTATATCAATGAATGTCGCTTTATGCTATAATATTGCTGATTTAGGGGGAGATATTAGGATGAATTTAAATAAAGACAAGCTTTTTAAATTTACTAGGATTTTCACAAAAGTCTCGTGGAATTTAACGATTATATTCATAGCTTTCTGTTTAATTGGACTCTCCTTTGCCGGAGGTGTTGGTGCCGGCTATTTTGCCTCACTTGTTAAAGATGAACCAATCAGAAGCTATGATAGTATGAAAAAAGATATCTATAATTACGAAGAAACCTCTGAGCTTTATTTTAGTGACAATAAGTATCTTGGCAAATTGCGTTCTGATCTTGATCGCGAAGAAACAAAGATTTCTGAAGTTTCCCAGCATGTCATTGATGCGGTTATTGCTACTGAAGATGAGAACTTTTTTGAGCATCCCGGTATTGTTCCAAAATCAATTTTACGTGCCATCTTCCAAGAATTCACTAACTCTTCTGTTAAAACTGGTGGTAGTACGCTTACCCAGCAGTTAATTAAAAACCAAATTTTAACAAACGAAGTTTCCTTCGAACGAAAAGCAAAAGAGATTATGATAGCGCTAAGATTAGAGAAATTTTTTGAAAAAGAAGAAATTCTCGAAGCCTATTTGAACGTAGTACCATTTGGTAGAAATTCATCGGGTCGAAATATTGCCGGAATTCAAACAGCAGCACAGGGCATTTTTGGTGTTAACGCTAAGGACTTAAATTTAGCTCAATCAGCCTACATAGCAGGATTGCCGCAAAGCCCTTTCGGCTATACACCTTTTACAAGATTAGGTGAAATTAAAGAAGATATTACACCAGGTTTAAATAGGATGAAAACGGTTTTAAATCGAATGTTAACAGCAGGCTATATTTCCGAGAAGGAATATAAAGAAGCATTAGCCTATGATATAAAAAGCAACTTCATACCATCGAAACCAAATATCGTCGATAAGTACCCATACCTTACATTCGAAATTGAAGACCGTGCAAAGAAAATCTTGCTAGAAATATTAGCTGAAAAAGATGGCTATTCACTAGAAGACTTGAAAAAAGATAATAATTTATATAGCGAGTATTCTAGTAAAGCAGACAAAAATCTACGTCAAAATGGATATCGAATCTACACTACAATTGACAAAGATATATACGATAAAATGCAAGAAATAAAAGACAGTTATCAATATTACGGGAATGACAAACAGGAAAAGGTGAAAGACCCTGATACGGGTGAAATCATTAAAGTAATGGAGCCGGTCGAGGTTGGAGCAATCTTGATAGACAATGATA
>JAEWMK010000221.1 GCA_023457235.1 Bacillota bacterium | reverse complement strand
ATCGTATACTCTCGACCTCTTGTACCCCATGAGCTCGCTAATTGATGGTCGATAAAATAGGCAACATTTAACTTTTTAGCACCGGGGCCAAGCTCATCTTCTGGAAAGATTCGTTCCGATGCCGCCTCGGCAATTCTAAATTGCTGTGGACTAAAATACATCAAAGCACGATTGGCATTGTTTTCTACAACTTTCTCTACTGGAACTTCTTTCGTTACCTCAACTTCCTTTGTCTTTCGAAACTGACTCCCAATACCAGCGCCAACAGCCAAACCACCAATGGTTAACCCTGAACTTTTCAAAAAGTTTCTTCTACTATACCTTTTTTGCTCCTCCTTGTTTTCCATTGATTACCCCTCCGTTTTTTTAGTTTTCTTAATAGACCACTTTGAACAGAGAATGCTGATTTCAAATAGTAGGAATAGAGGTATGATGATTAGTAAATCTGAAATAACATCTGGCGGTGTCAGAGAAACACCAACAACCACTAACACAAAATAGGCTAACTTTCTCATCTTTCTTAATTTATCAGGGTCCAAGATTCCTAGTTTTGTTAAAAATAAAACGACAACTGGCATTTCAAAAATAATACTAATTGGAAAAACAACATTAAACATAAACGTAAAATATTGAGCTATTCCATAGGTTTCCACCGCTCCGATATTTTGATTGATAGTTGACATGAAATTTAGAACCAATGGAAACACAACAAAATAACTAAAAGCAACCCCTATGATAAATAAGAAGAAAGAAAGCGGCACATAAAGTAAGGTCCCTTTTGACTCATCTTCGGTTAATCCTGGTTTAACAAAAGCCCATGTCTGATAGAGAAACACTGGTAAAGTAAATAAAAGGGCAACGATGAAAGCGCATTTAAAATAAATCAAAAATCCATCGGTAAATCCAAATACATTCCAATCAATCGACACTGAGGCAGATTTTTTAATATAGTTTAATAGTTTTTGAGAAATAAGAAAACCAATAATCAAAGCCACTACAAAAACACTAATCACAATAATCAGACGTTTTCTTAATTCGGATAAATGTTCAACTAGTGTCAATTCCTCCTCAATATGTTCCATAGGAATCACCTTTTTACGTTAATATTTTGCTACTGAACTATGAAACTTGAAAAGCGCAATGGAAATGATTGGCTTTCAATTTACAATCATTGTATTAAGGACATACTTACAATATTACCCAAACTGTACATAAAAAATATTTACTTTTTGGTTTGCCTCCAAAATGGGTATCGTAAGTTCTTTTCCAACAACAAATAGAAGTTGCCCTTTGTTTGAGCAACTTCTTAAATAGCATATGACACACAGGATGCAAGTTGATTGATTATTTCAATAGCTTCTTTCTCCAATAAAGGCTTTGTCGCTCGATTCTTCTAGCATGTTTCTTAAATCAGCCCCAGATGGATTCTGGAATACTCTAAGTCCAAACTCTGGTGCAACAGCAAATAGATGGTCAAAGATATCTGATTGTACAGATTCATACACTGCCCACTGTACGGAATTTGTGAATGCATAAATTTCTAAAGGCAACCCGTGTTCACTATGTTCCAGCTGTCTAACCATTAAGGTCATATTTTGATTGATTCCATTGTGATTTTGGAGGTAATTGCTGATATACGCCCTAAAAACACCAATATTGGTAAGGGCCCTACCATTCACAGGATTGTTCCGATCTATTTGATTTTTGGCATTGTATTCAGCAATTTCCGTTTCTTTTTGAATAATGTAGTCTGAAAGATAATGAATTTTTTTGAATTTCTCAATCATTTCCTCGGTGCAAAACGTGATACTACTTGTATCTATATACAAAGGGCGCTTGATTCGTCGACCGCCTGAGCTTTGCATCCCTCTCCAGTTAATAAAAGAATCGGAAATTAGGGCATAACTTGGTATCATCGTAATCGTTTTGTCAAAATTTTGGACCATTACGGTATTTAAAGAAATATCAATAACGTCACCATTCGCCCCATATTTTGGCATTTCAATCCAGTCACCAACATGGACCATATCATTGGCTGCTAATTGAATTCCCGCCACGAGTCCTAATAACGAATCTTTAAATACTAACATCAAAACTGCAGAAAGAGCACCAATACCACTTAATAGGATTAGAGGACTCTCCCCTATTAGGTTCGAGATAACTAGGATGAACCCGAGAGTCATGATAATAATATTAACAACCTGAATATATCCTTTAATAGGCTTAACCTTGGATATTTCAAAGGTTTGATAAATATCATTAAGTGTATTAAGTAAGCTTTGAATAAACACTAACCCTACAATAATGATATAGGTAATAGCCAATTTTTCGATGATTGATTGATTGGTTGGAAAAGTGGAAGCAAACGAATAAATAATGATCGCTGGAACAAGGTGGGATAACTTTCGAAAAACTTGTCTTTCTAAAATGATTTTACCCCACTTGACTTTGGAGTTTGTAACAATACGAGTAATGATCCTGATTACTATTTTCTTTGAAATAAAATTTGCTACGATACAGATAAGCCCTATGAGCAGAATCTTAATGATAATCGAAAGATATTCTACTAATATAGGATTTAGTTCCATATCCAGAAGTAGATTATTAATGAATTGCATCTGGTCTCCTCCGTTTCGGTTTGCATCATAAGCAACTTTACGGGTAAAGTATCTAACCTGTCAATTCATATTTTATCATTAATGAAAAAATGGTGCCCTAGCCCTGTGTTGTAATACTTCCGTTTTCCTAGGTCAGTCAAATCGAAGTGTTCATACGTTCCTAGAAACGTTAAAATAGCGAGTGATATTAATTTAGTCAACAGGTTCCAGGCACTTCGACATTAAATCAATCGACAAGTCACAGCGACTGTTCGCTTAAGTGCATTTGCTGCAGACCAGACACAACCTGTCCCTGTTTAAAAGATTTCTCTGATGAAAGTGAAATTCTTAAGAAGTTCTCTTTCATTGATTATGATTGTATTCGTTAGTTCTTTCGTTCTCAGCACGAATTCTTTTATGCCAATAAACTCTGATTCACTTATTAAATAAAACTCTGTCCCTTTTTTGTAACCATTAAATTGTCTTTTAAGCCCATATACTTTCATTGAATAACTCCTAGTTATGAATTTGGCCGGGGCTGGGGCCGCAACCTTAAACTGTCTTCCAACTTTAACTCTCATAACAGGTAGAGCACTGCCCATTCACAGTGTGCCGTGCTCTACCAAAAAGTTATTTAACACATTCACTAATTTATTTAGTTGCTACTAATCTAGGAATTGCTTCACTCCAAAGTTTATGAAGTTTATCAACGGTATCTTCAATTACATGTTCACCGTTTATAGATACAATCAATTTCCCATCGTTCGTCACCGAACCAATTTGCTTGGCTTCTGTCCATAGATTTTGAAATTGTTCTTTGTTTTCTGCTTTTACAGTTACTAAGAATCTTGATTGTGATTCACTAAATAGCGCTACCGTTGCGTCACCAGTTAAGCTAACTTCAACACCTAATCCCTGTCCATTAAATAAACTTTCAGCTAAGGCAACAGCAAGTCCGCCTTCAGATAAATCATGTGCAGATACCACAAGACCTTCTTTAATTGCCGTCGCAAGTAGGTTTTGACGGTTCGCTTCAACTTGTAAATCAATCACTGGGGCTTTGCCTGAATATTTTCCAGCTATAATATTTTGCAATTCACTGCCACCGAATTCTGGGAACGTTTCACCAATTAAATAAACAAGGTCACCATTATTTTGAAAATGGCTTGGTGTCACATATTTTGTATTTTCGATTAGTCCGACCATACCAATGATAGGTGTCGGAAGAATCGCTTCGCCTTTTGATTGATTATACATGGAAACATTACCGCTTATAACAGGTGTCTCAAGAGCAAGACATGCCTCACTGATCCCATCAATGCTCTCTTCCATTTGCCAAAATACTTCTGGATTATTTGGATTACCATAGTTCAAGCCATCTGTAATTGCAAGTGGTTTTGCACCAGAACAAACAAGATTACGTGCTGCTTCAGCCACGGCAATTTGTCCACCAACTTTTGGATCTAAATAAATATAACGAGAATTACAGTCCGTTGTAATCGCAATTGCTTTATCCGTTCCATCGATTTTCACAATTGCTGCATCAGATCCAGGACCAACAATGGTGTTTCCTTGTGCCTCTGCGTCATATTGCTTGTATGCCCATTCCTTACTTGCAATTGTCGGCTGCTGTAAGTGTTGTCTTAACATCGCTTGATGATCGTCTACTGCTGGAATTTCATTTTCCATCGCTTGAAATTCTTGATAGTAAGCCGCTTCTTTTGATGGTAAATGATAGACAGGTGCCTCATCAGCTAAAATATTTACAGGAATATCTGCAACAATCTCACCATGCTGCTTAATACGGAAAGTTTTTTCCTGTATAACCTCACCGATAACTGCCGCATCCACATCATGTTTCGCAAAAATATCAAGAATTTCCTGCTGCTGACCTTTTTTCGCGACTAATAACATTCGCTCCTGTGATTCAGACAGCATAATTTCATAGGCATTCATACCTTCTTCGCGCTGTGGGACAAGGTCAAGATTCATCTCAATCCCCGTACCTGCTTTAGCTGCCATTTCACTCGCAGATGATGTTAATCCTGCAGCACCCATATCTTGAATACCAACTAATGCATCCGAATGAATGACCTCTAAGCATGCATTCATTAATTTTTTACCGATATGTGGATTACCGATTGCGACTGCAGATATATTCTCTTCTTTTCCACCTTCGACAACATCTGAAGAAAACGATGCACCACCAACTCCGTCTTTTCCAGTATCTCCACCAGCATAAATAACTACATTACCTACACCAGCGGCAACACCCTTTTGCATATTGTCATGAGAAATGAGCCCAACAACCATAGCATTGACTAATGGATTTTCTTCATATTGCTCATCAAATTGTATCTCGCCACCAACAGTTGGAACATCGATTACATTGCCATAACTCGCAATTCCACGGACAACCTCAGAAAATAACATTTTAGTATGGTCATTATCTAGATTGCCAAAACGCAATGAATTCATGGCTGCAATTGGTTTTGCTCCCATTGAAAAGACATCACGCATAATCCCACCAACACCTGTTGCTGAACCTTCAAATGGCTCAACAAAAGACGGACTATTATGACTTTCAATTTTGAAAACAACTGCTTGATTATCTCCAATATCAACAACCCCAGCACCTTCACCAGGTCCTTGTAAAACATGACTTCCTTTGGTTGGGAACCTTTTAAGTAATGGTTTCGATGATTTGTAGCTACAATGCTCAGACCACATAGCAGAGAAAATACCCGTTTCCGTATAGTTCGGACGACGTTTTAATAGTTCCTTCGCTAGTTGATACTCTTCGTCTGTTAACCCCATTTCCTTGTATATTTGTTCCTTTTCAATTCGCTCCGGGCTTATTTTTTGTTGCGACATCAATAGCTCCCTCCAAATAATTTGAATTGTTTGGTAAATAAGGCTTACTTTTTCAATAAAGATACTCGCTTCATCGTTATCTTCTGCTACACTTATCTTCATCTGTCCACTATATCATAGCCATCACGACAGATTTTGACAATAAGCAAAAATCAAACAACTTTTAATTCTGTTTTTGACAGAAAAGGGTACAAAATCACCTAACAAAAACTCGACAGAAAGATTACTTCTACTTTTAAATAAACAAAAAAGACGGTCTAAACTGACAGTCTTTATGTTGATTCAAATTTAATTATGAATTATATTTACTCATCAAATCCAATAAATTTCCATATTGGTCAATCAATTTCAATCGGGTAATATACCTGTCATCACAACAAGTAGCAGTGACTTGTCGATTAAAGCATACAGATAGTTATTAATTTATTTTTTTTAATCAGGAACACTTATCCCTTTAATCACTTGTCTTTCCAAACTTTGATTAATCCCTTTTTCAATCATTCGTAAGAATCCTAGATCCTTAGGAGCAACTAGAGTAAAAGCAACACCATCACTGCCTGCCCTGCCTGTTCGTCCAATCCGGTGAACATAGCTTTCAACATCTTGTGGGATATCATAGTTGAATACATGTGTTACACCTTCTATATCAAGACCCCTTGCTGCAACGTCTGTAGTAACTAAAAACTGGGTTTTAGCCTCACGGAATCGTTTCATAGCTTTTTCGCGTTTTGATTGAGTTAAATCACCGTGCAGCTCGTCTGATTCATACCCATTGGCAATAAGTGCATCTTGAAGCTTTTTAACACGAATTTTTGTACGACAAAAAATAATCCCTAGAAAAGGTCGATGTTCTTCTATTAAATGCAATAAAGTTGCCTGTTTTCTACGATCCGTTGTTTCAATGACAACTTGTTTTATCACTTCAACGGTTATTTTTTTTGCTGTCACTTCAATTATCTCTGGTTCCACCATGTATTTTTTAGCAAGAGATCGAATTTCTTTTGGCATTGTCGCAGAGAACAGCATCGTTTGTCGTGTAGATAGTGTCTCATAAATGATGTCCTCTACCTCTGGAAGAAAACCCATATGTAACATTTGATCAGCTTCATCTAGCACAAGCATCTGGATACTTGAAAGATCAATGGTTTCACGGCGAATATGATCTAATAAACGACCAGGGGTTGCAACGATAATATGTTGAACTCCTTTTAACTTTTTCAATTGATGCTCAACATCCTGACCACCGTACACCGCTAACACATTAACGCCTTCTAAGTTCTCTTTCATTTTCTTAATTTCTTTTGAAATTTGCTGAGCCAATTCACGTGTGGGTGTTAATATTAGTGCTTGAACCTCCGACTTGCTAACATCAATCCGTTCAAGTATGGGAAGAACAAAAGCTAATGTCTTTCCTGTTCCAGTTTGTGCTTGTGCAATAACATCCTTCCCCTCAAGTACAGTTGGTATAGTCCTTTCCTGTATGGAGGTAGGAGCCACGATTCCTAATGACTTTAATGTATGGTTAATTTCTTTTCGAATTCCAAGTTGTAAAAAATCAGGCAAGGGTAATCACGTCTCTTTTCTTATTATAATGCCATTGTGTTGTTCAAAGGCTTATTAACTATAGCATATTGGTTAGTATTATACAGGTTGATTTGAATTATTATTTATAAGAGAACAGTAACAGGTACTGTTCGTACGCTATCCTGCTTCAATAGTGAAAGAAGCGACAGCTTTGTTCAACTATCGCCTCCTAAGTTAAGTATCCTTTTTCACAGAAAAGGGGATTGCTAATTAAAACGTAAAAAATAGGTAATTGTCGTTCGATATCATTCTCTCTACTTACATTATACCATTAATGACAGGTTATTATTAGACTACTCTTTTCGTAATTCCATACTATACTGTTATTGTTATACACAAATTTAAAAATATAAGGAGTGTATCAGAATGAATGATAAAACAGATGTCCTGGATCATGGTCCTTTTTTTCATGGTACTAAAGCAGAACTGAAAATCGGGGATTTATTAGAACCCCAACATTTATCAAATTACCAAAATAAAAAATCGTACTATATATATTTTACTGCAACATTAAATGCTGCTAAATGGGGTGCTGAATTAGCAAGGTCTAACTCAAAAGAACGAATTTATGTTGTTGAACCATTAGGTGATTTCGAAAATGATTCAAACGTAACGGACAAGAGATTTCCTCATCACTACCCTTTCTTCAAAAAAAGTATCTTTCACCATATAAATAGCGACTTATGAAGAAAAAGGGACATTCATTTTTTATAAAAATAAAAAAAACAGGTTGGCTTAATTGCCAACCTGCCCAAATTATTTTACTGCTTTAATGGATTCATTGATAATCATAATCATATCATCCATTTGATTTTTCGTGATTATAAAAGGTGGCGCAAACGCAAGAGTATCTTGCCCATCATAAATAACAGAACGACAAATAAGTCCTTTTTCAAGAGCTTTAGCAACTATTTTGGGTCCGATTGGTTCAGCAGATTTTGAAGTTTTTACTAGACTAATTGCTCCAAGTAAGCCTATTCCTCGAACATTGTCCACATGATCATTTTGTTCTTTTATCCACTTAAAACCTTCAAGCATATGCTTTCCTACTACATTAACATTATCAATTAAATTTTCATTCTTAATAATTTCTAAGTTTTTGAGTGCAACAGCAGCTGCTGTCGGATGACCACTATACGTATAGCCATGCCAAAAGTTTCCTGCAGTTTTTTCAATAAGTTCATTATGAAGGCTTTTAGAAATGACCATACCACCTAATGGAGCATATCCGCTCGTTACACCTTTAGCCATCGTAATAATGTCAGGGATAACACCGAACTGTTCCATACCGAAATTCGTACCAAGACGACCAAAACCACAAATAACTTCATCTGCAATAAATATGATATTATTTTCATCACAAATTTTTCGTACTTCTTGGAAATATCCTTCTGGAGGAAGGTTTACACCACCAGAACCTTGAACAGGCTCTGAAATATATGCCGCAATCGTATCAGCACCTTCTTTATCAATCAGTTCTTTCAGTGAATCTATAGAACTATCGACATAGTGAAAATCTGGAGCGATTGATGTTGTAAATGTATGGAATTGCTCAATTCCCGTTGCACTTGTCGCTCCCATTGCAACGCCATGATAAGAAAGTTTTCTAGATATAATTTTCTTTTTTTCAGGTTGACCTTTAACTTTCCAATAATGACGAACTGTTTTAAATGCGGTATCATTCGATTCTGATCCACCAGAAGTAAAGAATATCGCATTTAAATCTCCGGGTGCCCA
>JAEWMK010000220.1 GCA_023457235.1 Bacillota bacterium | reverse complement strand
ATATCTGTGATAAACGTTAAAGATCAGCATGTTTAAATCTATAAAATTGGTCTGCTACTAGCTTCCAATCCTCTAGGAATAGTGACCAAAGATTTGGACGCCTCCTTACCGCTAAAGGATGGTAGGCCACCGTCGTTTGATATCCATGGACATCATGAAAATTCCCCCGTAATGATTTAACATCCAATTCTGGATTTTGAAAAAAAGACTGAACAGCAATATTTCCAAGACAGATGATAAACTTGGGTTTGTGCAACTGCAGTTGTTGTTTAAAGTGATTCATGCAGGTTTGCCTAGTTTGATCCTTATCATAAGCACGTGTTGGTTTTCTTTTTAAAACATAGGTGACATATAGGTCATCGACTGTTAATCCGACCTCGTGGACAGCTTGTTGTAATGTTTGTCTTGTTCCGCAGACAAATGGTTTATGTTCACGGTCCTCTCGCGCCCCAGGATTATCCAACAGAATCATAATCGGTGCTTCTGGACTTCCTTCACCCCAAACCATTCGTGTTCCATGTTGATCTAGACCACATTCACAACAATCTTTTAGATTTTCCGGTGTTGAATCTTCTGGCCAAAATACTGGGCAAAATTCAGACATTCTAATCCCTCCAATTGGACATTACTATTAGACTGCATGCTATAATCAACGAAGAATGGATAATCGTAGGATAATAAAATAAAAACTAAATGAAAAAAGTAGGTAACATTATGAGTATTATTTTAGCCTTATTGGCAGCTTTATTTGCATCACTTACAGCTATTTTAGCGAAAATAGGTATTGAAAATGTAAATTCCAACTTAGCAACGGCGATCCGAACGATCGTTGTTTTAGTAATGGCTTTTATCGTTGTGTTGGTTACTGACCAGCTTGAGATGGTCACGAAGGTTTCAACCAGTGCCTTATGGTACATATTCTTTTCCGGACTAGCCACGGGCTTTTCATGGCTGTTTTTCTTTAGGGCCCTGGCAATTGGAGATGTATCCAAAGTAGTGCCGATTGACAAAGCAAGTATTGTACTAACGATTGCAATTTCAATCTTGTTTTTAGGGGAACCAGCTAAACCTCTTGTTTTAAGTGGAGGGGCCATCATCGCCGTTGGAACCTTTATTTTAATCGGAAAAAATGAAGAAAAGAAGCGGTTTTCAGGCTCACAAATATATATTGTATATGCCATTATTGGTGCCGTTTTCGCAGCATTAACTTCCATATTAGCAAAAATCGGGATGGAGGATGTTGATTCTAATCTTGCGACTTTTTTACGAACCATCGTCATTCTTGTGTTCGCATGGGCGATAGTATTTTTTAAGGGAACGCATAAGGAAATGCGGGGAATTTCAAAAAAAGGCTACCTCTTTTTGATTTTATCAGGTATCGCAACAGGTTTATCCTGGTTATTTTATTTTGCAGCAATCTCAATTGGGAAAGTTTCCGTTGTTGCTCCTATTGATAAATTTAGTGTTGTTCTGACGATGATATTGAGCTTTATTTTTTTGAAAGAAAAAGTGCGTAAACATACGATTGTTGGTGGGATTGTCATTACGATCGGAACGTTTATTCTAATTTTGTAAAGCCCAGATCAAATAAATCTCGAAGTTTTATTAAAGGAATTATCTGAGTTATTATTAACAGTATAGGTAAATTTTTAACATCAGGGAGGAATGGGAAGCATGAAATATAATTTTGATGAAATTGTCAATCGACGAAATACATATTCGATGAAATGGGATGGCGGCGAGTTTATTAAGCAAATGGGGCTTACGAGCAGATATGATGAAGAGACCTTGCCATTATTTACGGCTGATATGGATTTGCCGGTACCTCAGCCTCTAATTGATGCTTTGCATAAGACGGTTGATCATCGTATATTTGGCTATTCTGTTTTTCCAAATGAATATTACGAAGCGATTCAGCATTGGTTTAAAAAAAGACATGATTGGAATATCAAAACGGAGGATATTATTTATAGTCCGGGTACCGTTCATGCAGTAAATATAGCTGTTAAAGCCTTTACAGAACCTGGTGATGGAATTATTATTCAACGGCCAGTATATCCACCATTTACCCGTGCGATTGAAAGCAATGGCAGAAATGTTAGAAATAATGCTTTACTCTGTGACGAGAATGGCCATTATTCTATTGATTTTGCAGATTTTGAAGCGAAAGCAAAAGAGGAAAATACAAAATTATTCATTTTATGCAACCCTCATAATCCGACAGGGAGAGTTTTCGGTGTAGAGGAGCTTCAAAAATTATCCGATATTTGCGCTCAAAATGGGGTCATTATTATTGCGGATGAAATCCATGGGGATTTAGTAAGAATGAATCAAACTTTTTTGCCAATTGCAAAGGTAGCAGAGAGTACTGATCATATCATTACTTTTACAGCCATCAACAAAACGTTTAATGTGGCAGGGTTACATTGTACAAATGTTATCATTTCAAACTCTGACCTTCGTACAAAATTTATTAAGGAATTGGGAATGAATCTAGCTTCACCATTCACAATCTCAGCTTTAATTGCCGTTTATAACGAGGGTGAAGAGTGGCTGGAACAGCTAAAAGAATATATAGACGGAACAATGGAGTGGGTTGTTAATTTCTTGGCGGAAAGAATGCCAAAGGTAAAAACTAGAATACCTGAAGGGACCTATCTCATGTGGTTGGATTTTAGCGGATACGGCATTTCACCTGAGGAGGTACATGACCGAATTTATAACAAAGCAAATGTAATCCTTGAAGATGGCAGTATGTTTGGGGAAGAAGGACTGGTGTATCAACGCATTTGTCTTCCGTCGCCAAGACCAATCATCAAAGAAGCCTTTGAAAGAATTGCAAAAGAGTTTGAGGATCTAAATTAATCTGACGGGCCAGAGGGTCGGGAACTGCGTCCCAACCGAGCCTCAGAACCCGAC
>JAEWMK010000219.1 GCA_023457235.1 Bacillota bacterium | reverse complement strand
AGATTACGATTGTTCACACCAATAATTTTCGGAGTAAAAATGGATAGAATCCCTTCTAATGCTTCACTGGAATGAACCTCTACTAAACAATCCAACCCTAATTCAGTTGCAATTTGATAGAACTCATATAGTTTATTAGCTTCCAATGCCTCCGCTATTAATAGAATCGCATCGGCGCCAATTCGTTTACTTTCTATTATTTGCTGTTCATCAATAATAAAATCTTTACGAAGGATAGGTAATGAGACCGCTCTTTTTATTGCCGGAATATACTCCCTCTTTCCTTGAAAATAATAGCTGTCTGTTAACACGGAAATCGCATCAGCACCGCCTTTTTCATATTCCTTTGCGATCTCAATTGGATCAAAGTTTTCTTTTATTATTCCTTTAGAGGGTGATGCTTTTTTTACTTCAGCTATTAAGGCAACTTCATTTTTTGTATTTTTTAAGGCATTAAAAAAAGATACAGGGTTTACAGACTCTTGAGGAGGCAGCACTAACTGTGCTACCTCTTCCTTTTTTGTTTCAATAATTTTATTAAGCATATTGCTGGTTCTCCTTCATTACAAAATTCGTGGTTCGTAGTTTGTTTAGTTGGGCTATTGCGACACCTTCTTCTATCGCTGCTCTGGCCATTTCTATTCCTTCTTTAATTGACGTGCATTTTTCAGCAGCATAAAGGCCTGCCCCCGCATTTAATAAAACAATATTCGTTTGAGAGCGATTGCCGCTTCCCGCTAGAACATTTTCAAGGACTGCTGCGCTTTCTTCAACTGAGGAAACACGAATTTCATCTAGAGTTCCCCGTTCCAGTCCAAACTCCTCAGGCGTAATCGTCTTTCTTGTAATGGTACCATTAGTTAATTCTACTACATCTGTTTCAGTTGTAATTGAACATTCATCCAATCCATCTCTGCCTGTCACAAGCAAAACTTTTTTAGAGCCAAGGCGCTTTAAAGTTTCCGCCATTTTTTCAGCTGGTCTAGTATCGTACACACCGATTAGTTGATATTTACAATTGGCAGGATTTGAAATCGGACCTAATAGATTAAAAATCGTCCGAAACCCTACATCTTTACGTGGCACAGCCGCATGTTTCATCGATGAATGGTACGCTGGAGCAAATAAAAAACTCATATTATATTTATCGAGCGATTCCTTTGCTTCTTCAGGTGTAGTTTGAATATTAATTCCCAACTGCTCAAGCACATCAGCACTGCCACTTTTAGACGTAAAGGCACGATTTCCATGTTTTGCAACTTTTACACCAAGCGCCGAGAGAATGATAGACGCTGTTGTTGATATATTAAAAGTTGATGCACCATCACCACCAGTACCACATGTATCAATCACAGCCTCATCCTCGTAATTCAGCTGTGTCATATGAGAACGCATCGCCTTTGTAAAACCTACTAATTCATCAGCTGTTTCTCCTCTAAAACGCAAAATGGATATAAGGCTGGCAATTTGGCTTTGCGAGGCTTTCCCGGACATAATATCATCCATAATCATTTCTGCTTCCTGCTCCGTTAATGTTTCTCCCAATACACATTTATTTAAAAATTCTTTAAACATATGAATTTTCCTCCCTTTGGAACATCTTTTCAGCAAGCTTGATACTCTTGATTAGCGCACTCGCTTTATTTATCGTTTCTTTATATTCAAGTTCAGGAACCGAATCTGCCACAATTCCAGCGCCAGCTTGAACATACGCTTTATTGTCTTTTACTAAAATAGTTCGAATCGCAATACAGGAATCAATATTTCCGTCAAATCCAAGATAGGCCACTGTCCCAGCATAAACATTTCGTGCTGTCGGCTCCATTTCTTGCAAGATTTGCATAGCCCGGATTTTCGGTGCGCCGGATACAGTCCCGGCCGGAAAGGCAGATATTAACGCATCAATCGGATCGATGTCATTTTTTAATTGTCCGGTAACTTTAGAGATTAAATGCATGACGTGTGAAAATTTACCTAATTCCATCAATACCGGTGTTTGAACTGATCCATATTCAGCAACCCTGCCGATATCATTTCGCGCCAGATCTACAAGCATATAATGCTCAGCACGTTCCTTTTCATCCGCAAATAATTCTTCAGCTAGAATCTGATCCTCTTCCTTAGAGCGACCTCTTCTTCTCGTTCCGGCAATCGGGTGAATTTCAAGGTGACCATTTTCGATCTGAATTAACCGTTCGGGAGAGCTCCCGATTAATTCATAGTCATCAAGCTTTAAATAAAATAAATATGGTGAAGGATTGACCATCCGGAGTACTCGGTATAAATCGAATCCTTTGATAGTGATTGGGATTTCAAAGCGTTGCGATAATACCGCTTGGAAAATGTCCCCAGCCTTAATATAATCTTTTATTTTGTTAACATCTCTTATGAATTCATGCTTTTCATAGTTGGAGGCAACATCGCTGAAATCAACTTCAGACATTTGCTCCATTGCTTGTAATCCTTCATTTTTCATTTTCGAATTAAAGATTTGGTCAAAAATTAAATCTATTTTCTTATGAACCTCTTTAAATAATAGCGATAGTATATTTCTTGATTCATTCCCATCGAGGCGAATAAGCTGAATGATGTCTAGTTCCTTTTGTTCATGGTCAAACGCGATCATCGTTTCACAAAACATGAAGGAGAACCGTTTAAGATTTAAATCATTCATTGTATGTTCGGGAACTTTTTCAAAAGCTGTAATTGAATCGTAGCCCATGACCCCGACAG
>JAEWMK010000218.1 GCA_023457235.1 Bacillota bacterium | reverse complement strand
AAAAGTAGGAATGAGGGCATGTATACAAACCACTTAAGGTGATCATACTAATCTTAAAGGTTATCTTTAAGGGGGTTTACTATGCCTATTCGTTACTTCTGCAGGCATTGCAATATACCAATGGGTGAAGTCAATTCGGACAGGATTGAATCTAATAGTTTAGGGTTTGATGTGTTAAGTGAGGAAGAGAGAATGGACATGATCACGTACAGCTCAAATGGTGATATTCTAGTTAAGTCCATCTGTGAGGATTGCCAGGAAGCACTTGAAAGAAATCCTGATTACCATTCTTTGCAGACATTCATCCAATAAATATATAAAGCAGTTGGCTTTGGTCGCAACCAAAGCGTTTTTCTGTTTACAAATAGGGGCAGCTACGCTTTTCTTAAATAGGGGGAATGATTGATTTTGTTAGGGTTACGATCGTACATTATTAAAAACGGGGAAGTAAAAACGGTTGCAAGCGGCTTCAATGAGGGGCTAAAGGAACAATTGGTGGCCGGGCTATCCGGTTCTGCACGGGCCATGTTTATTGCAGCCATGTATATAGAAACAAAGCAGCCACAATTGGTTGTTACCCATAATTTGTATCAAGCACAAAAACTATATGATGACTTAGTAGAGATTATTGGTGAGAATGAAGTCTTTTTATATCCGGTTAATGAGTTAATTGCGGCTGAAATTGCAATTGCCAGTCCTGAACTAAAAGGGCTACGTATTGAAGCATTAAACCAGTGGTGTTCACAAAAAAGCGGCATTTTAATCGCACCTATTGCTGGTTTAAGAAGAATTTTGCCGCCAAAGGAAATATGGCAAAACAGCCTAATTTCTTTAAAGGTCGGTGAGGAGCTGGATTTAGATGCATTCTTATTGACACTCGTCAAAATGGGGTATGAGCGTGCATCGATGGTATCTACACCGGGAGAGTTCAGTATTCGCGGCGGTATTATCGATATTTATCCATTAACTGAAGAAAGACCGCTAAGACTAGAGCTTTTCGATACCGAAATTGATTCGATTCGCTACTTTGATATAGAAGACCAACGGTCATTGCAAACAGTTAGTAAAATATCGATAGGGCCGGCAACAGAGGTTATTTTATTTGATGAACATTACGCAAAAGGTGCTGAGTTACTTGAACTTGGGCTTGCCAATAGTTTGAAGAAAGTAACTGACCGAAGTGCAAAAGAGGCCCTTTCTGAAAAAGTTGCGTATGAGGTTGATCAATTAAAAAGACGACAACCTTTTCCGGAAATGTATAAGTACATGGGGTTATATTACGACCGGTCTGCTAGTTTAATAGACTATCTGCCAACGAACGGAATTGTCATTATGGATGAAATCAGCCGGATCCAGGAGATGTCGCAAAGTCTTGATAAGGAAGAGGCTGAATGGCAAATTTCCCTTCTCCAACAGGGGGATATTATCGTTGATTTATCGATCCATCATCATTTTCAGGATTTATTGGAAAAGGCAAAACGTCCTTTACTCTATTTATCTCTTTTCCTACGACATGTACCACATACACATCCTGAAAATATTATTAATTTTACATGTAAACAAATGCAAAGCTTTCACGGTCAAATGGATCTGTTGAAAGGGGAGCTGGATCGATGGAAAAAGGCAAACTATGCAGTTGTATTTTTAGCAGCTAATGACGATCGGGTTAAAAAACTATCAAATGTGTTGGCTGATTATAATATTGAGGCAGAAATTCTTGAGAAGGACTCTGACTTGCTCACCAGCCGGTTTCAAATTATGAAAGGCGACTTAAGCAGTGGCTTTGAATTGCCATTGCAGCATTTAGCTGTGATAACAGAAGAGGAGCTTTTTAAGAAAAAGGCAAAAAAGATCGCACGTCGACAAAAGCTCTCCAATGCGGAACGCATCAAGAGTTATTCAGAATTAAAAGTAGGCGACTATGTCGTCCATGTTAATCATGGTATCGGTAAATATTTAGGGATTGAAACGTTGGAAATTAACGGAGTCCATAAGGATTACCTTCACCTTAAGTATTCAGGCAATGATAAACTATATGTTCCTGTTGAACAGATTGATCAAGTTCAAAAATATGTAGCCTCAGAAGGCAAAGAGCCGAAAATATATAAGCTTGGCGGCACGGATTGGAAAAAGGTTAAAACGAAGGTTCAAAAGTCGGTTCAAAATATCGCTGATGATTTAATTAAGCTTTATGCAGAACGGGAAGCTAGTATTGGTTACGCATTCGCGAAGGATGGAGAGGAACAGCGGGAGTTGGAGGCTTCATTCTCTTACCAAGAAACAGAGGACCAACTTCGTTGTATTGAGGAAATTAAAAAGGATATGGAAAGCGAACGCCCAATGGATCGTCTCCTATGCGGTGATGTTGGTTATGGAAAAACGGAAGTGGCAATAAGAGCAATCTTCAAGGCGATTATGGACGGAAAGCAAGTTGCTTTTCTTGTGCCTACCACAATTTTAGCCCAGCAGCATTATGAAACGATCCGTGAACGCTTTCAAGGCTTTCCGGTTGAAGTGGGTCTGTTAAGTCGTTTTCGAACAAAAAAACAGCAAACGGAAACGATTAAGGGAATTAAAGCTGGTACGATTGATGTTGTTATCGGTACTCATCGCATTTTATCCAAGGATATTGTGTACCGTGATTTAGGTTTGCTTGTTATTGATGAAGAACAGCGATTTGGTGTAACCCATAAGGAAAAAATTAAGAAAATGAAAGCAAATGTAGATGTCCTTACATTAACGGCAACACCTATTCCAAGGACGCTGCATATGTCAATGCTAGGGGTTAGGGATTTATCGGTTATTGAAACACCGCCTGAAAACCGGTTCCCCATACAAACCTATGTGGCGGAATATAACCCTGGTCTTGTAAGAGAAGCAATTGAACGTGAACTGGCGCGTGACGCTCAAATTTACTTTCTCTACAATCGTGTTGAAGAAATAGAGCGGAAGGCTGAAGAAATCTCGATGCTTGTACCAGATGCGAGGGTAACCTATGCAC
>JAEWMK010000217.1 GCA_023457235.1 Bacillota bacterium | reverse complement strand
TATCGATTTATACAACTCTGGATCCTAAAGCGCAGGAATATGCTGAAACACTATTGAACACGGATGAAGTTATTGCCTATCCAGATTCTAATTTTCAGGGAGCGTTCGTATTTTTAGATACTAAAACGGGTGAGGTTAGAGCCATTGGCAGTGGAAGAAATGACTATAAGGCAGAATTTCTAGGGCATAATTTTGCAATCGAAATGAAACGGCAACCGGGTTCTGTATTTAAACCGATTTTTGATTACGGTCCTGCGATTGAACATTTAAAATGGTCAACCGCGCATTTGATCGATGATCAAAAAACGACGTATTCAACAGGTGAACCGATTTCGAATTGGGATCGTCAATATCATGGCGTCATGACGATCCGAAAAGCATTGCAGAACTCTTATAATATCCCTGCGCTTCTTACATTAAGGGAAGTAGGAGAGGATAAAGCAAAAACCTTCGCAGAACAGCTTGGTATTACTTTTAAAAACGATAAAGTATATGAATCCTACGCGATTGGAAGTAATACCGTAAGTCCGTTGGAAATGGCAGGAGCATACAGTGCTTTTGGAAATGGCGGCCAATACATGAAACCACACTTTGTTCAAAAAGTCGTATTTCCTGATGGCAGAGTTGTTAACTTTAATGAGGAGAAGCCCAAGCAAGTGATGGCGGATTATACTGCCTATATGGTGACAGATATGCTACGCACTGTTGTAAATGATGGGACAGGTAAACTTGTGCAAGTGCCGGGGCTTGATATCGCTGGGAAAACGGGGACAACAAATTTTGATGAAAAAACGGCGGCCAAATTTGGATACCCGAATAATGCAACAAATGATAGTTGGTTCGTTGGATATACCCCGCAGTATACAATGGCCGTCTGGACTGGCTACACTGAGAACGGTCAGGGTAACTATATGATTGGTAATACAACAAAAATTGCACATTACATGTTTAAATCAATGATGCAAACCTTTGGAACAGACGCATCCACTTTCCAACAACCTGATACCGTCTATAGTGTGAACAATGAACTTTATATAAAAGGTGTCAGTTCAGCAGAAGTGCCAACAATACCGAAAATTGACAAAGACAGAAATTGGTCTAAAAATCGAAAAAAGGAATGGAAAGAAAAAGATTGGGAAGAAAAAGAAAAAGAGTGGGAGGAAAAAGAAAAGGAATGGAAAGAAAAAAGAGATAAAGAAAAGGAAAAACATAAGCATGAGGATTAGAATGATTTGAAACAAGGGCTGATGACACTCACGAAAAATCTGTTGAGTGTCATCATTTTTTTATTAATCCTGTTCATATACAAAATTTTTCGCTTTTTGTCGCAGTTGCTCCCATTGTTGAAGGAAATTCTCAGGTGCTAACGGTGGACTATAGAGATATCCCTGCACATGAGTACACTGATTCATTCGCAAAATATCCATTTGCACCTGCGTTTCTACTCCTTCTGCAATAACATCAAGCTGCAAATGTTGCGCCATTGAAATGATGGTGGATACAATCGTATCATCCTGCTCATTTTCTGCAAGATCCCTGATAAATGATTGGTCTATTTTCAGACGGTGAATCGGAAGATGTTTTAGGTAATTAAGGGATGAATATCCCGTTCCAAAATCATCGATGGCAATTTTACATCCTAAATGTTTGAGATCCTGCAAAGTTTTTGATGCATGTCCTATATTCATCATCATGCTTTCTGTAATCTCCAGCTCCAAATCCCCAGGGGGTAATCCCGTTTCTTGCAAAATTCCTTTTACTGTTTGGATTAAGTCTTGCGAATAAAGTTGGCGCGATGATAGGTTAACGGCGATTTGAAGGAATGAAAGACCTTGATCGTGCCATTCTTTTAATTGTCTGCATGCTGTTCGAAGTACCCATTCGCCTATTGGGATAATAAGTCCAGTGTTTTCAGCGATGGGGATAAATTCGGCCGGAGAAATGAAACCATAGCTTGGATGATGCCAACGAAGCAATGCTTCTACTCCTTGTATTTCACCGGATACAATATCTACCTGGGGTTGATAGACCAGACGGAGTTCATTTCTTTGCAAAGCATGATGCAAATGGTTTTCCAAAACAAGGCGGTCGAATGCTTTGCCGTCCATAAATGGTTGGTACATTTGAAAAGGAACCTGTTGTTGTTGTGCTTCCATGAGTGCCATGTTCGCGTGTTTTAAAAGCTCGTCCACCTCAATTTTCTTGTTATTATAAACAACACTACCTATAGTCACAGACACGTTTAGGAGAAGATTCTTAACCTGCAAAGGTTCGTTAATTCGACTTTGTATTTGTTTACACACCGAGATCCACTCGTCTTCTTGAACCAAGCCAGGGTAAATAATTGCAAATTCATCCCCCGTTAGACGTCCAACAAATACATGGGATGGGAATTGTTCTTTAAGTCTGTCTGCAACCGATTTTAGGATTAAATCGGCGATGGAGTGCCCAAGTGCTTCGTTACTTTGTTTAAACCTATCGACATCAAGAATTAGAAGTGTAAATGGTTTTTGATCTTGCATTTCCATTGTCAGTTTTTCTTTAATGAAACGAAGATTAGGTAGTTTTGTTAAATCATCGTGGAACGCCATGTATTCAATTCTTTCTTGATATTCTTTCTGTTTTAAAATTGCCTTTTTTTGATTCTCTTTCATTATATTAAAATTAAATACCAATTCACCAATTTCATCCTTGCTTGTTATTTCAATCGGCTTTTGTG
>JAEWMK010000216.1 GCA_023457235.1 Bacillota bacterium | reverse complement strand
GTGTATGGCCGGTTAAAAGTGAAATTTTAGCAGGGCAGCATATGAATGTTCAGTTGACAGCGCTTGTTAAGCGTGAAGTCCCACATGTTGATGTAAGTTCACAGGAAAAAAATCGGTATATTACTTACCGATTAGATGTTCCAGTTACACAAGGACTAGAAGGTTTTAAAGTATTGCAATATCCTAAACTAGTCAAAGTGGAAAAAGACGCTACAGCAGCGCTACCAGCACTAGGAGCAACAGATTCACAAGCTGAAATAGCGTTAAAACCTATGTTGATGTCCTTCTTCAAAACATACTTTGAAGCAGAACATAAAGAGGATATCGCAAATTTTTTCCACGATACTACTAATGTCCCAAGCCCACAGGGAGGGCTTTTTTTATTTAGCCAAATTAGTGCAATAAAAGCCCATCCATCTGGTGAAAATCAATGGTTTGTCCTAATTGATATACAAGCGAAAGATGGGTTTACGAATATCTCTTACCCTTTTTCGTATACGATAAACGTTATTAAAGATGGAGATAAATATTACATTCAATCAATAAATGATTAAAGGAGTAGATTCATTATGAAAACAAAAGTGGAAATGTTTAGAGGAAAAGTTCAAGGATTAACATTTTATTTATTGCTAATGATTGGTTTCATTGTTGTCGGAGCAACAAGTGCCAGTGCTGCATGGGATGTTAGTTCAGCTGATGGCAAGATACGTACAGCTTTAGGGACTATTTTGTTTATTATTGCCGGTGTGTTAGCGATTAAAGCTTATGCAAAAGGAAGAAAGGGAACTGCTATTGCTGAAATTTTAGTTGGTGCTTTTCTAGGAATATTTATTGCCTCAGCTGATCCAATGAAGGGTCTTCAGGAATTTTTTAAAGGTGTCTTTGGCTTCTAGGTGATATGGTATGAAATACACATCTTATAAAGCATTATATAAGCAAAATTTTACGATTCCAGTAAGACTATTAGATGATTTCAATATTGATTTTGGAAAAGTATTAGTTTTTTTTGTACTTGTACTTATTAATGGAATCGTATTAGCCTTATTGTCTCTAGGTGGAAAAACTATTTTATTTATCCCAAGACCACTCATTCTTATTGTTGTAACAGCAATTCAAATGCTCTTATTAATGAGAGTTCCAACAGCAGGTAAGCCACTCATTGTTTGGCTATTTTATGTATTTTATTTTGCTTTTTTCATTACAAAAGAGACTCGTGCGTTTCGTCCAGTAAAATTAAAGAAAAAAATAAAAGAGAATTGGCAGGCTTCTTTTCGTGCTGTTATAGCAAAAAGAAAAGAAATTTTCTTTACTGATGTGCCGTTAATAGGTGAAGTTGAAAATTTTGAAGGCTTGTCGTTAACAACACATGGTGCAACTAGATTAACATTTTATCCATTTTCAAAAAAAGTAAAGGTGAAAGTGGGAGACTATGAAAAGTTGAAAAGGCAAATTGTCCCACTACGTTCCGTACGGCCAACTGTTTTAGAAGTTGGTCGCGGAAATGTAAGAATTATGAAAAGGAATGGAAAATCTCAAGTGCAGTATATCCCTTTTACAGAAATGGAGGAATAATATTTGTTGACAGATAAATCATCAATAGGAAAGGATTTTTCAATTCAATATTGGGAACGAAATTTAATCTTTACAACGAAAGATGTATTAGCCGTATATAAAATTCCTTTAACCCCGATTATGTATAAGTCTGCTGATGATAAGAGGGCAGTTATGATGAGGTTAGAAGATCTATTTTGGGTTTATCGTGGAAAGGGTCAGTTATTATTACTTTCTGAACAGGAGTCAACAGATGAGCAAGTAGCAAAGTTGCGACTATTGCAGTTCAAAGATGCCTTTCCAGAAACATATTTAGAATGGGAACAAGATCAAAAACAAAGATTGAAGGACCAAGCCCCATGGAGGCAAAACTTATTTCTAATTCTTCATCTTCCAAGAAAAAAAGAGTTGGAATACAATTTTGATTTTACAGATAAGCAAGATATGAAAAATACTTGGAAAAAGCTTTGGAGAGGTATGACAGATCGAGGATTGGAGGTAATCGGTCGTAAAACGGATTTGGAACTTCAAAAAGTAAAGGATGCAATTTCTGTTGAAAAAAGTTTGTATTCGCAGATTAATGGTACTTGTCCGATGGAACGAGCCACTCCTCGTGACATTGAATGGATTCTAAAAAGGAGTCTGTATCGATCAATTGGAGAGCCACCGTTACATATTGGTGAACAGGCTCCTGTATCCTTAGTTGAAAAAGAAGGTACAGTGTATTTACGTCCAAAACGAGCAACCATGCTACAGTTATTTGATAATTGTTGGATTCAGGAAAAAATGCAAAGCCTCGTTGTGAATCACGGAGAAAAAGGAGATAAAAAGTCATCCCATCAAGCCTTCTTATCTCTTGTAGATATACCGGAAGAAATAAATGGAGTTGGTGGAGAATGGTTGTATTGGCTCATGGTTCATGACTTTCCTATAGATGTTTCGATTCGATTCAATATCATTGATCCAGGCGAAGAGATTACCCGTTTAAGACGGAAAAGAAAGGAATTTCGTGGAGAAGCTAGGCAACTTCAAGAAAGTGGTAAAGATATCCCACTTGATATGCAAGAGACGGATGCAGCTGGTTCCCATCTAGAATATAAACTGAGTAAGGGTCAACCACTGATGTGGACGGAAACCATTCTTTGTGTGTCAGGAAAATCCAAAATAGAAGTAGAAGAAAAAGCACGAGCGATTGAAACATTTTATCGCCCGCGCTTTTTTATTTTTCAACGCAGTGTAGGAGATACGTTACGTTGTTTTCGAGCTTTCATTCCTGGTGGGAATCAAGAAAACTTTTGGTCGTTTCCAATGGATCCAGGTTTTTTCGCTTCAGGAGGGATTCACTTTAGTTCAGATATTGGGGATCCCTCCGGTTCATTACTTGGGGAAACTTCACACGGTTCACCCGTTCGGTACAATATGTCCAGACCAATGTCTCGTGAGTTGAATAAAGCTGGAACCATTGTTATCCTAGGGACTTTAGGTGGAGGAAAAAGTGTATTAAAGAAAAAACTGATTTTAGAGAACTTGCTTTTAGGTGGGAAAGCCTTTTCGGTTGATCCAAAAGGAGAGGACCATGTGTTTTTAGATTTTCCTTGGCTGAAGCCCTACACGAAAGTGTTGCGCTTTCGAGCTGGTAGTGATGAAACGACAAGACTTAATGTATTTCGTTTATCGCACAATAGTGAAAAGTCCTGGGAGATCGCCCAAGGCTACTTAGAGCTGCTTTTGGAAGCACGTGGAGAAGCAAGACGTTTAGTAATTGCAAATGCAATGGAATTAACGATGGCTCATAGATTCCCTTCAATGCCCATATTCCAACAAGTTTTGGAGGAGATGGAACGAAATGAAGTGGATGATGAGCTAAAAGGTGAAGCTAGACGATGCACACAACTATTAAAAGCATACGAGAAAGACCCACTAGGTAAAATAGTGTTTCACGATGATGAAACTGAAATGGCACTATCAGAATACCCATTAGTAGTAGCTGATTTAAGAGGATTAGTACTGCCTAAGGATTCCAAAGAAATGGGTAACCGGCCTTTGACAGCTGTCGAACGATTCTCAATCGGAATTATGTATCTGGTGACCGCCATGGGGCAGGAACTTATGTTAAATGCGCCTAAGGAAATCGTGAAGCTATTTGCGTTGGATGAAGCTTGGGTCATAACAAAGTTGCCTCAAGGGGAGCAGCTTGTAAAAGAGTTTGTTAAGTTAGGACGAAGTTTGAATATTGTACCATTATTAGCAACTCAAGAAGCTTCAGACGTTGCCAACCAAGAAATTCGAAATAATGTTGGCGTTGTTTTCTGTATCCGTATGAATTCACCTACAGAAATTGAGGATGCGATGGAGATGTTAAGGATGTCATCTTCTTTAGATGAAATGGTGCCGCGTTTCCGTGAATTAAAATCAGGTAGCTGCTACTTTAGAGATATTGAGGGTAGAACAAATCGCGTGAAGATTTGGCTGCCGAAGAAGTGGTTAGATATATTTGATACATCGAATGATACTGCTGAGGAACAAAGGAAGAAGCAGGGGGTGGCATAATATAAGTGCTTTGGACCGTGTATAAATGTATTAAAGCCAAATGAAAAATGGTATAATTGTAGTAATAATCGCATACAATTGACTATTAGGTGGTGAGGTTATGTGTCATGAAGGAGGAGAAAAAGATATGTCTACTGTAGCAGATGTACAAGCATCTCCGAAAGAGAGACTAGAGCAATCTTTAAAGGAATTAAGAATGATAAAGCAAGGACAGCTTCCTGAACCAACCTGGGAATACATGATGAAAGAACTAGAGAGGAATGACGACTAATGACCTTTGTCGTTATTCCTTCTTTTCAGTTTATAAATGATATGAAATACTTTGTGAAAAAGAAAAAGTTTATAAAACTGAAATCAGACATAGAAAAATTTAAGGAAGACTTGGAATGTGGGGATTTTAAGGGTGTAAGGCTTTTTGAAATATCTATTGATGAAAAAGTATATAAAACCAGAATGAGGAACACTTCCATAAATATCGGTCAATCTGGTGGATTCCGTATTATATACTACGTTGATCATCAACATAAGAAAATAATCTTATTAACTATATATTCTAAAAGTGAAAAAGATTCAATTGAAAATCATGAAATTATTGAATTAATAATGCGCTATTTTCGAACAGTGAAAAATAGTTAAAAGACGCTACTCATGTTGAGCAGCGTCTTTTTCGTGCGGCTGATGCAGAGCTGGATCATCTGATCGTCCAACAAGGTAATCAATGCTGACATTGAAATAATCTCAAGTGCAGCCAGATTCTCGGCTGTTGGCAGACCTTTACCCATTTTATAGACAGAATAAGATTGTTTCGTGACTTTAATAGCGAAACTGGGGAAAATGCTAAAAAAGCTTGAAAAAAAGTTTTAGCAGATGAATTTGAATCTAAAAAGGCATTCTAGTAGAATCGCCTGATTTAGGAAAATTACTTCGTGGTGATTTGCAGGGATATCATTCCTATGATTGGACGTATAAAGGAATTGGTCTAAGAATAGCATAATTGTATCAAAGTAATGATAAGCATATTTCATTTTTATATTTTGGAACTAGAGAAAAATGGGAATTGTTTTTGAGAGAAATGAATAGTAGTTTTAAATAGTAGGAGTTGTGTTATAGTAGGTATAATGACAAACACTGTATCAACGGGTTAATTAAAAAAGACTATCTTTGAGCTTCAAGATAGTCTTTTAATAAAATAAAAGTCATTGAAGAAGGGATATAGTTTGCCTGCTGACAAATCTTTTAAGAATGTTATAGATCAAATTCGCTTATTAAGAAGTCGAGGTTTACAGATAAATAATTTTCAAAGTGCGAAAAAAAATCTATTAGATAAAAACTACTTTAATCTTATAAATGGATTTGAAACGCTTTTACTTGATGATTCTAAAAAAACAACAAAAAAGTATTCCAAAAAATCATTTGATGATTTTATAAGATTACATGATTTTGATTTACAACTCTCTACGTGTATTTTACAAAAAATTTCAGAGTTCGAAACAAAACTAAAGACTTCTATAGCTTATCATTTTTGTAAAAATCATTGTTCAACTTTACTGGAGAATAATAATTATATAGAAATTAATTGTTATAATATACCGAAACCAACTGAAGGAAAAAAAGAATATGTTAACTTTTTCTACAATAAAGATGATCCGAAAAAAACTCATAAATTATTCAGAAAGAATTACTATTTTGAAGGGAATTTTAGGGGGACATTTACGGGAAAGGTAACTTATACCCCAAAAAAGACGATATTAGACGGAGTTTTTAAAGGTCGATTTGGTTCAACTTCGATTAGAGAAGTTGATGGTACCTGTTCATTTTTCGATTCAAAACAATCATCACTTAAAACATTACTACAAGCAGCTACTAGCACGTCTGGAGCAGTTACCCTTTCTCTTAATATAAAGAATGAAAGAATATATGGTCTATCGTACATAGATGAATGTAAAACAAAATTTCCATATATAAATGAGTATAATAATCCACCCTTTTGGGTTGTTATTAAAACTTTAATGTTGAATGATATGATTATTTTAATGTATGGCTTAAAAAAGCGTACTTTTGAAGCTATATTAAAAGAGTTTAATCTTAAGCCCCATGACAGAGAAATATTTTTAAATTCTTTAGAAATAATTAGAGAGTTAAGAAATGCTTGTGCACACTTTGAATTGATAAATCATTTCAAAACACCACAAAACTTAAGCATAAATGCACGTCTCATATCTAAATTAAGCTTAACACCTGTGAGATCTCAATATGTTATAAAATTATATGATGTATTAAAAGTGTTGAGAATGTATGTAGATTTATATGAAATAAAATCTTTTGTATGGGATTATTGGTATCTTGAGAAAAAATCCAATAATACTAAAATTGCAATAGCTTTACTTGAACAAATGGGAAATTCAAATATTGATGATTGGATTTAAAGCTATTTGTTTGACTAATTAATGAATATGTGGTAAGTTTATAACATAAAATAACATATAGCCAAGACGGCGTGTCAAGCTATCGCAGCTTGCTAAAAGTCCCTAACCACCTTGTTCTTTGGATAAGGTGGTTTTGTATTATTATATAGAAATTTGAATCAAGCACCTTTAAAATAGTCTTTTATTTTTTCAAAAAATGCGGACTTTTTTAGGAAATTTTACTAGTTTTTTGTGTTATTTAGATGCAAGTAGGCGAAGGAAAAGACGCTACTCACGTTGAGCAGCGTCTTTTTTACTTGGTTGATGCAGGGTTGGATCATCTGAACGTCCAACCAGGTAATCAATGCTAATGTTGAAATAATCAGCAATTGATATCAGTGTATTAGTTGAAGGAGTATTAACTCCTTTTTCTAATAAACTATAACCTTGAATAGATATTCCAACAATTTTTGCCATATCTTTCATAAGTAAGTTATGTGTGTCTCTAAGTTCGCTAATTCTGGAAGAAAAAATAACCTTATTGAACATTTTATTTTCCCCTTGACATTCAATTAGTAATTGAATAATATGAAATTATAATCAACTAGTGATTGAATACAGAGTAACATTTGATCATCAAATTTACAACTAAAAAGCCATTCCCCAGTCCGGCAAGACAAATTGGAATGGCTTAAAAACACAGGGGCAAGCCCTATAAACATTATACATTTAATTCTTCAAAGAAAAAAGGGTTGCCTCCAAAATTGGAGGAAAAAGAAATGGAACAGTTAGAAAGAATTTTTCAGTATGAAGAAAAGAATGTAAGAACAATTTTAAAGGATGGGGTAATTTGGTTTGTTGCAAAAGATGTTTGCAGTGTTCTAGAGATTCAAAATGTAACTCAAGCTGTTTCAAAATTAGATGGAGATGAACGGTCTATGTTTTATATAGGTCGTCAGGGTGAAGTGAACATCATTAATGAATCTGGATTATATTCACTTATCTTAACGAGCCGTAAACCCGAGGCTAAAGCTTTTAAACGCTGGATCACTCATGACGTTATTCCATTAATCAGAAAAACAGGCACATACATGGTGCACCAACAAAACCAAGTTCCAGCACTGCCGGTAAAAAAGTCGAATCAAAAAAATACTAATATCCGTGAAGCAAAGAAGTTATTTGCAATTCTGCGTGAAGAAATAGATGTTCTTACACCCGAAGCCCATCAAGCCATTCTATCACACGCAACAGAATTGTTGATTGGAAAACCACTTAATCAAACGAATAATTCATTACAATTACCAGAACCAAAAACGCAACATGACAAATCGTTTGTGAACAAGCAATTTATACAAACCATCATTAATTTTTGTAAAGAATTTGGGATTCAACCACCATCATCCAATAATTATGACGAATGGTGGGAGGAGGCTATCTATCAACTCGATGAAAGCCAAATGGATAGAATACTTCAAAATCAATCGCTAAAAACGTCAAAACATTGGATGCTTCGATCCATGTACGACAAAATAGAGCAAAGAAAGAATGGGTTGAGTTCAATGCATTAATTAAAACAACAAGTCGTACAAACATTTGAAGTTTTGTTATAATAAAAGTAAATAACTGGAGTTGATACATTTGCCAGATAAAGAACGTATTGATCATGACGGACTTTTTAAAGAACTTCTTAATAACTTTTTCGAAGAGTTTATGCTTTTATTTTTTCCTGAGGCATGTGAGGAAATTGATTTCAACCACACAATCTTTTTATCACAAGAATTGATTCGTGATATTTTTAAAGGTGAAAAGAAAGTTGTTGATATGTTGATTGAAACAAAGCTCAAAGGTGAAGATGGGTTTATTCTTGTCCATATTGAGGCCCAATCCTATGAGCAAACAGCCTTTAATGAACGAATGTTTTATTATTTTACTCGGCTTTATGACGAACATCGCAAACGAATTTTACCTATTGCCATTTTCAGCTATGATAAAATAAAAAATGAGCCGAACACATTTTCAATTGGATTTTCATTTCTCGAAGTCCTTAAC
>JAEWMK010000215.1 GCA_023457235.1 Bacillota bacterium | reverse complement strand
CAGTAGCTAAACCGAATAAAATTGAAAACACAATTAACTGCAGCATATTGCTTTTTGAAAACAATAA
This sequence comes from Bacillota bacterium, assembly GCA_023457235.1. Classification (GTDB taxonomy): domain Bacteria; phylum Bacillota; class Bacilli; order Bacillales; family Bacillaceae_J; genus Schinkia. The sequence continues at coordinate 9,957 of JAEWMK010000215.1, read as the reverse complement.
ATTAAAATCGGAAACAGAGAATGTTTTTACAAGCTGACCAAGTAAAGTTAATTCTTCAGTCCCTTCATCGCCTCCAGTGTCCACCATTAAACTCTTGATCGACTCAACATCAGCATTTTTTAAAGGGTCAAAAATGGATATCCCGATAAATCCCAAAACTGCTGAAATGAAAGCCGTTATGAGAAAGACGATCACGATACTTCCCATAATTTTACCAAGTCTTTTCATACCGCCCATATTGGCAATAGCCGACGAAATACTGAAAAAGACTAAAGGCACAATAATCATAAACATCAAATTTAAAAATAAATCCCCAAATGGTTTGACAACTGTCGCCTTCGGGCCAAAAATAATCCCGGCAGCGCCACCTATCAATATCGAAACTAATAATAGAATCGTTAACTTATAATTTGATATCAATCTTCCCTAGATTGCCACTTCCCCCATTTTTTATCTTAAGATAATAATACACCATAAAGATACAAGCCAAAAAGAGGGGGAATAAAGAAATTTTTTTGGGACATGGGGTCGGTTTTTGGGACATGGGGTCGGGAACTCCGGTCCAAAATCGTAGTGCATTTCCATCGACAAATCAAAATTATTAATTATAATTATAAGATATGTTAATAATCATATAATTGGATTAGGATTTAGGAACAGTGTAAGGAGTGATAACTGAGTGTTTAAATCATTTTATAAGAAAGTCTTTGTGAATTACTGGAATCCCTATGTGGCAGTTGGATTAGCCGGGGTACTTAGTGCTTTTTATTTTGCAATAACCGGAACTGTTTGGGCAGTAACAGGGGAATTTACCCGATTTGGAGGCCATCTGCTTCAATTTTTTGGTGTCGATATTTCTGATTGGGCATATTTTAATCTCGTCACCATGAATGGAACAACCTTTACCCGCACCGATGGTTGGATTATCATTGGAATGTTTGCGGGTGCCCTAATTACCGTTTTGCTAGGCAAAAATTTTAAAATTCGTGTTCCACAACAAAAACGACGTTTAGTTCAAGCTTTCATCGGTGGACTTATTGCTGGATTTGGTGCACGTTTAGCTTTAGGCTGTAATTTAGCGGCATTTTTCACAGGAATCCCACAGTTTTCTTTCCACTCATGGATTTTCATGGTGACAACTGGCATCGGAACATACTTAGGAGTAAAAGTTATTAATACAACATGGTGGCGCGGAAAGCCAAATCTTCAAAGAAAGAAACCTACATTAAGTAAAGCCGTACCAAAACAGACCAAAAACAGTAATATTCAAGTTTATCTTGGGATTGGTATTGCCTTAATTTTTGCTATTATACTAGTTTTATATGTTGCAAATGGTAAAGCGTTATTAGCAGCTGCAGCCTTATTTGGAGCTGGATTTGGTATTCTAATAGAAAGAGGACAAATATGCTTTACATCTGCGTTCCGTGATTTATGGATCAGCGGGCGTGCCATCATGACCAAAGCATTAGCCGTCGGTGTTGCTATAAGTGTAATTCTTACATTTATCTTCCTTCAATCTGGAATGGAAGCTGTTATTAAACCAGCTGCACCAAGTACTTTTATAGGTGGTCTTTTATTTGGACTTGGTATCGTTCTTGCTGGTGGTTGTGAAACAGGATGGATGTACCGTGCAATGGAAGGGCAAGTTCTCTTTTGGGTTGTAGGCGCGGGGAATATTATCGGTGCAACAGTACTCGCTTATGCTTGGGATCATCTTGGTTTTTATAGTGCTTTAACTGAAGGATGGCCTAAATTGAATTTAATTGAAGCATGGGGACCTTATCAGGCGTTGTTTGGTACAATTGCCATGCTTGTTGCATGGTTCTTATTGTCCAATTGGTGGGAAAAGCATTACCGTTATGGAAAAGGATTGAAAGTCCCAGAAAAAGAAACATATATAGTTAAACCGGCTATTAAACAATAATATCTTTTTGAGGTGAAAAAGTTGAATGAAGAAGTATTTGATTTTATACTAGATATCCGCGGTGAACCTTGACCGTACCCGGTTATGTATACGCTGGATGCGTTACAAACAATGAAAATTGGCGAAACACTACAAGTGATCGCCGATTGTCCGCAATCTTTCATCAGTGTGCCCGAGGAAGTAGTTAAGCACGGCTACGAATTGATGAAAGAACCGGAAAAACAAGGACCTGATTTATATTTTTATATTCGTGTAAATAAATAGATAAAAACAAGAGGCGGTCAATGTGAACCGCCTTTTTAAATATCTTCAGTCGGAGTATACGTCCATCCATATTCTCCATGATAAATCATCTGTTTTGACATACCACCATCGACTGTAATATTTTCTCCCGTAATGAAGCCACTATCATCACCGCAAAGAAAAAACACCATTTTAGCAATATCAAGAGGATGCCCCACACGTTTAACAGGATGCTGCAAAACATCTTCTGTTGATAATTTTCCAAAAGCTCCAGTGTCGATCCAACCCGGACTAATTGAATTTACTCTAACTTTACCAGCTAGACTAATACTGAGGGCATGCGTTAAAGCACTAATACCACCTTTAGCCGCCGAATAGCTTTCTGTGTCTTTTTGTGACATTAAAGCTCTGGAGGAAGCAATATTAACGATAGCTGCATTTGGTTTGAAGTGTTCTAACAACAGCATCGTGAGCATATAAGGTGCGCTCACACCAATTTTTAAAACATAATTGAAATCATCAAAACTACACTGTGACAAAATCCCTTTTTTACTAATACAAGCATTATTGATCAGATAATCCACTTGATTAAAGCGGTCCACGACTTCTTTTACAAAATTAACAATGACCTCTTCATTTGCAATATCACCTTGAACGAATAATAACCTTTCACTATTATATTGGCTAGCCAGCTTAGCTCCGGCCTTAGCATCAATATCAATAAAGGCAACTAAAGCTCCAACTTTTAAAAACTCCTCAACTAAACATCGCCCAATCCCATTGGCACCACCGGTAATGACCACTACTTTATCATTAAAATCCACCTTAAAATTTCCTCCTTCACAAAATTACTGAGCCACAGTTCCCGACCCTCTGGCTCATTCATTTTTTGCTTTCTTTGTTGATTCATACATTTTGTTGAAACGTTCCTCTACTTTTGCAAAAATGGTGTTTGCAGGATATTTTTCTTTTTCGTTCCGGACATTTCCTGCGCTGATTCCTGTTAATATTTCAATACCTTCCGCAATATGGCTGATAGCCCAAATATGGAATCGGTCCTGTCTGACTGCTTCCACAACATCATCTTCAAGCATTAAATTTTGCACATTTTGCTTTGGAATGATCACACCTTGTTTGCCAGTTAGGCCCCGCTCTTTACAAATATGGTAAAAGCCTTCAATCTTTTCGTTTACACCGCCAATGGGTTGGATGTCTCCCCACTGGTTCACCGAGCCCGTGACCGCAATACCTTGGTAAATAGGCACCTCGGCAAGGGAGGAGAGTAAAACATATAACTCCGTACTAGAGGCACTGTCACCATCAATCGTTGAATACGTTTGTTCGAAGGTGATGCTTGCTGATAATGGAATTGGACGGTTTTTTGCGAATTCCCCGGAAAGGAATCCGGTTAAAATCATCATACCTTTATTATGAATTTGACCGCTTAGGGCTGCCTCTCTTTCAATATTCATAATCCCACTTTTGCCAACATAGGTTTGAGCTGTAATTTTCGTTGGAATTCCAAATACCGAATCCCTTGTACCTAGAACAGCAAGACCATTAATTTGTCCAACCCGAGATCCGTCTGTTTCAACCATAATCGTGCCGTTATTTATCATTTCCCTGTACTGTTCGGTTACGTGATTGGAGCGAAGTGCCTTCTCAGATAATGCTTTTTCAACATGACAGCCATCAACAACAGATTGATTATCTAATTTCGCCCAATAACTAGATTCTACTAAAACCTTTGTGATTTCATGAAAATTTGTCGATAGCTTCGATTGTTCATCAACTAAGCGCGAACTGTAATCGATCACCTTTGCAACTGCCCGGCGATGAAATGGGAGCAGCCCCTCTTGGTCCACGAAGTTTTTCACAAAACGTGCCATTTTCCAGCTGTTTTCTTGATCCTTGTCCATTAGCGTAACAAATTCCACTTTTACTTTGAAAAGCTTATGAAAGTCTTCATCGAATTCTGCCAGAAAATCATAAAGATAATAGGAGCCAATAATAATAACCTTAAGATTCAAAGGAATCGGCTCTGGTTTAATTCCGCTTGTAGGAATCACTACATTGTCCTCATTTAAATTTTCAATCTGAATACTGCTCATTTGCAGGGCTCTTTTCAGGCGAATCCAAGCATTTGGATGCTGCAGAAGTTCTGTTGCTTGCAGGATTAAGTAACCACCATTAGCAAGATGCAGCGCCCCTGGCTTCACTAAAGTGAAATCTGTATCCCAGCTTCCCAATGAACCATGGTATTCTACTTTTCCAAATAAGTTATGGTAGGTTGGATTTGTTTCATAAATGATCGGTGCCCCATTCAAGTTTCTTTGGCTAACAAATAAATTGACCGTATAGCGACGGAGATATTGTTCTTTGGAACCCATCAAAGCATTCATAATATTTTGCTGTTCATCTTGCGGCTTATCCTCAATAAAAAAAGAAAAATGAGTGACTACATCGTGGAAATAGGCTTCAAGATATTCAAGCACTTTTTTACTCTCTTTATAGGTTTCTCTTAATGGTTGAAAAAGCTCCTGAATGGAATTAGCAGCTGTTTCCATCATAAATTGATTTACCTTTTTCTTTAGTTGGTCCTCTATTTTTAGGATTTGGTAGATGGTTTCATCAATTTTATTCTCAACTAAATTTTCTCTATCCTTAATCATCTTTTTGTTCGTATCCGATAATTGTTCAAACTCTTTTATTTCCATCGGACGGCCAAAAAATAGTGGAATTGTCTCAATTCCTGTTGGAGTCCGTTCTATTTTAATTTGATTTTCCAAGGCATAGGCATCCGTCTGTTCCCAAAGATCTTCTATTTCGTCCCGAAATTCATCTAGTATTCTCCGTTTCTCTTTCTCAAATACTTCACTAGTAAAAGAGGAGCGGATAAGTCGTTCAATATCAATTAATAATACTTCCATTTCCCTTTGAAATTTTTGCCCCATGCCAGCTGGAAAAGGGATCACTAGCGGCATATCTGGATTTTCAAAGTTATAGACATAACACCAATCAATGGGTACTGCTCGCAGCTTTGCGACCTTTGAAACACTATCTAAGGCGTACGTCATCCTGCCGGTACCTGCAGGGCCAACTACGAACAAGTTATACCCTGATTGTTCAACAGCTAGTCCAAAATTCATTGCCTTCTCAGCACGTTTCTGCCCTATCATTTCATTTGGCAGCTTTTCAAGATCATCAGTTGTCTCAAATGAAAAATTTTCTGATTCAAACTCAGATCGAAGTTTTGATGCAGGTACCCGGTGAATCGATAAAACATTTTCATATTCTTGTGTGTTCATAATTAACCCCTCTCATTTCCGTCCTTTTCCAAATTCTATCATATTTAATGTCGTTATTTGTAAAAATATGAAAAAATCCACTTCCCTTTAAGAAAGTGGATTTTTCTCATTTCCTTTATTTGACCTCGTTATGTTCTCTTAACCCTGAATATATATTTTCAATGTATTTCTTCAATTGTATTTGATGCGATTCTATTAAATTTAGGAATTGAACAGAAAAAATGTAATGACCATTTTCACTTGTAGCATGAACATTACGGCTGATCACAACTTCATCATCGTCATCTCCAAAGAATGGGGAGCCTAATTTTATTTCAATTAAATTCCCTTGTGAGATATACTTACTTCCGGCAAACTGCGCTCCTCCTAAACTAATATTTAAAAAGCTGCCTTTCTCCCATTTGTGGTATCTTGGTGGAAATTCACGGTAGAACATTTCGATTTCATCTGGGATCGGTAATCGGGGGTCTTGCCGCTTACTCTGAAACTTAAGATCAGAAACCGCCTTCAACAGTAAAATTCGATCATTATCTCGTAGACTATCCGATAATATTTCTACATCCAATAAATGAATCTCATGGTCAATCGTTTCAATTGTAATCCATAACGGCTGCTTTCCCAGGGGAACGGACTTTACCTTCTCCTCCAATAATTGAAGCTCAAAAAGTTCATCCTTAATTAGCACAATTTGACCAATCCAAATTTCATGCTTATGCTTTAATGTGCAGATTTCACCAAGAAGATGAGGTTCCAAATGATAACTCATAGTATACACACCCCTATCGGCAAAATGGAGACTTCAGCTATAAATCATATCTATATTATAAATTTCATCTTAAAAACCGATATTCCTTTATAACAATATGGACATTGCGTGACAAAATAGAAAAGCTTAAAGCTAGTTCAGCGACGTGTAAACTGGAGCACATCGACTGAGATAAAGAAAACACGATGAGCCATTGACGAATCGATGTTGACTTATCGTAGGGAGGTGGGCGAAGTTTACTAGTCGCTGGGCGCTGAAGCTAGACAAAAAAAGCGGATGATCAACAATACATTAACCATCCACCATCGACAATTGCTGTGTATATAATTGGAGCCATTGGCGTTTACGGACTTTTCTAGGAAGAAATTTCCGAATATCATCCTCGTTGTAGCCAATTACCATTTTCTTATTATCTATAATAATTGGATTTCGTAATAAACCCGGATGACTTTCAACTAAATTTAGTAATTCCATTAGAGAAAGATCCTCAAAATCTAAATCAAGATCTTTATAGATTTTTGATCTAGTTGCGATAATTTCATCCGTTCCTTCTGATGTTAATGACAGTACCTCTTGAAGTTCATGGACTGTTAATGGATTCTTAAAAATATTCCTTTCAACATAGGGAATACTATGTTTTTCAAACCATTCTTTCGCCTTTCGAAACGACTCACATGGAGATCCATAAATTGTTACAGTCATCAACCAACATCCCTTCTACTTTAGATTTTCTTTAAACCCTTTTTCAATAATTCAATTTCTATTAAGTAATTATTCATAGCTTCTTTTTCAGATAAATTTTGTGCAAATTTTTCAATTAGATTGCGTAGTGTAATCGTAATGACTATTTTCATTAGATGAAATAATTCTTTATCATTGGCGACATTCAAATCATCTCTTTTAATAAGCAAGCTTATTTTTTTAAAATGATCGATATCACCGTCTGCATGAAAAATTTCATTAAATTTATTCTCAATTTCATGCGTCATATTCAAAAATACATTTTTTAAAAAGTTAATATTTTCACCTTTTGATAGTTCTATTACCGTTAATCGATACAATTCAGCCATTGTATCAAATAAGTCACCATCACACTTTTGCAAGGATAAAATAAAATTCTCTTTATTTTTAAGTATTTGTTCCTTTAATAGAAAGAAATACGCATCCTCTTTATCTTCAAAATATTGATAAAAGCTCCCTCTTGGTATGTTCGCCGCTTTAACAATATTAGAAATTGAGGCATTATATAGTGGAACCCTGGAAAACTCTTGTTCAAGTGCTTCAATTAATAATTGTCTTTTATCCTCTGCCAAATTAAAAAAAGTAACTTTGGGCAAAATAATTACCTCCTGTTCATTCGGAACTATTTACCCTTTCCATTAATAGTAATGTACAAATGTGTCATAACGATGTCGAAACCTTGAATTATTTCCTCTATTCTTTATTATGACACTTTGTCATGTTATTTATACCTTAATTTTAAATGACAATGTGTCACAAGTCAACTTTAAAAGTGACATCATGTCATCAATCTTTACAAAAAAAAAAAAAAATGCCCAAAGCGTTTGCTTTGAGCACTGTTGAGACTATAGAAAATTCTTATTTTAATTTACTAAGTTCATCTCCTATTTCTTTTGCTGTTTCCTCTATTTGCTCACCCCAATGATCATTAATCGAACTGAATATAATGTTACCCTCTTGATCGATCATTCCATATCCTCTAAAGGCAACATCCCCATTTTTCATTTCCATTAATTCAACTAATTCTAATTCTGGATCAGAAACAAAGGGTAAACTAAATCCGTACTTTTCTTCCAACGCCTTATATCTTGATCCAATTATAACTATTTGCATTAATAACATAACCAAAGCATAAATAACGCATAATAAGTTAAGTAAAAAGCTTTTTGGGAAGGAAGTGAACTAGGTGGAATTTTTACCAAGAGATCAAATCATTAATGAGTTAAAACAGGCTTTTCCATCCTATATTGATAATTTCGGAATCGATGCAATTGGTATTTTTGAGGAAGAAGGTCAAGATGATACATACCATTTAGGCTATACAGTCACTAAACAGGGTAAAACCTATCATATCCATACGCCCTACATAAAAAATAATACCGGTGATTTAGCCCCTCTTAAGGATGAATGGACCGTAGAAACAGATGATCCAGAACAAAACGATCAAAGAGGATATTCTGATTTAGAAAGTGTGTTTCGTGAAATCTAACGGGGACATGGGCAAGGCGATGGGACAGTTACACTGTCCCCCTAATTTTGCAGGCTTTCTCGATACTTTAAATAGGATTTTAGGATTTCAGGATGTTCCTCCAAAAATTGGACAAGGCTTGCAATACAAAATGCTGTCTCTTTTCCAATATGATGTTCGATTCCTTCTACTTCCTGATAGATGTTTTCTTCAGGAACCTCGATAATTCGTAAAAAGCTTTCTAACATCTCATGCTTATCCGCAATATTCTTAGCAATATTCTTCCCTTTTGGTGTGAGCACAAAACCACGGTATTTTTCATATACTCCGAGGCCTTGTTTATCGAGCTTTTGCATCATTTTAGTCACTGATGACGGTAAAACATTTAGAGAAGAAGCAATGTCAGTTGCGCGTGCATACCCCTTTTCTTTAGTTATTATATAGATTTTCTCTAGGTAATCCTCCATACTAGGTGTAGGCAAAACCCATTACTCCTTCCTCGCAAAAAATTAGAGGCTTATTAGGCCTCTATTTAGTTCTTACTATATTCTATATTACTTCAAAGTCCATTATAAATCATATCAATGTTCCACTCCATCATTTTGAGATAAGTATCTCCCTCTTCTCCCGGCTTCCCTAACGAATCCGTAAATATTTTCCCTTTAACCGGTACCCCTGTTTCTCTTGAGACCATCTCCATGCTCCGAGGATCAATACTTGTTTCTAAGAAGAGAGCTTGAATATCCTTTTTATTTATCATGTCAACAATCCTTGTTATCTGATTAGGTGTCCCTTGATTTTCCTGATTTATTTCCCAAATATATTCGGCATCAAAACCATAAGCCTTACTAAAGTATTTAAAGGCCCCTTCACTTGTTACCAAAATCCGTTTTTCTTCTGGAATTTCCTGAAAACGGTCGATTGCCTTTTGATGCAGGGCTTCGAGCTGGGCAATATAACGATTTGCGTTTTCTATATATTTGTCTTTATGTTCCGGATCAATTTTGATGAAAGCATCTCTAGCGTTCTCGGCATATATGATCGTATTTTGTATATCTAACCAGGCATGTGGATCCTCTTCCCCCTCCTGTCCTGCAGTCGTCAAAAACATGGGTGCAACACCCTCACTTAACCGAAATACTGGTGCATCTTCTCGGTTCTTTCCGGCTGTCTCTAGCAGCTTTTCAAACCATGAATTGCCTGCCTCTAAATTTAACCCATTATAAAAAACCGCATCCGCATCCGTTGTACGCTGAACATCTAACGGAAGAGGTTCATACTCATGTGGATTCGAGCCTATTGGAGCCAAGGAATGAACTTCAACTAAATCTCCTCCAATGTTTTTGACAATATCAAAAATAATGGAGTAGGTCGTAACTACTTGTAATTTTCCTTCTTCATTATCACCTTTGTTTATCATTACCTCTTCCTTATTAACACAACCAGCTAAAAGAATAGCAACTAATAAGCCATACATAAAAATCTTTAATTTATTCGGCATTATTTT
>JAEWMK010000214.1 GCA_023457235.1 Bacillota bacterium | reverse complement strand
CATAAGAGGCATCTGCTAATGTTACAGAAACTCCAGGCCCCTTCACTTGAACTTCTCCAGCAAACATACGCAGCTTTTCAATATCTTCAACCAACGTTTTAAAAGACTTTTCCTGCTGTGCAAAATTGGCCTCAATTTCACGCACACTTTGTTGTTTTTCCGTTAATTCCTGTTGTAGCCTTTTTGTCGTTTCTTCTAATCTTATTAATTTCTCGCGATACTCAAACTCTCTTTGCCATTGCTTCCCTTCAGCAACTGTGCCGGTGTGGCTATTCGTAAATTGATAGGAGAATGAAATTAAAAATCCTAAAACAATAGCCACAAAAGAGAGAACGACATGTTTACCGTTCACCTTCAATATTTTCATCCTCCTCATTTTTATATGCCTTAAAATAGGTACCGACTTCAAGGTGGATGACTCCAAATTGCTCTTCAGTCAACTGGTCAATGATCATCGGATAATTTTTAATTTTTTCTGAAAAACCGCGAATTGTGGCACTTACCTCTTGTCCATCATTCATAAACAATGTGATATGGAGCGGATCGCCATCTTCCGGAGTGAGGTGGATTTCTGAAATCCGATTGAGAATGCTGTCCGGCACATGACTGAGCTGTGCTGCCATCTCCTGAAGTTCTTCGCTCTGTTTCCAATTTATTAATAAAGGTGCATCCGCAGGAATATTTTCCAACTTATCCTTTGCGAGGATTTTTCCTGTTTCTAAAATCGGATAATAGGATGTACCGTCAATTAAGTAGGCAACTCTAGAATTTTCCCTTACAACAATTTGTAATTGATTAGGTAACTTCCGTGTGACTTCAACCTTTGATATTTCATCATGCTCATTAACCTTTTTGGCAATTTCAGAAGGGTCAATTTTCCAATAGTTTGTCCCTTTTTCAATACCACTAGCGTTTATGATCGCCTCGTCTGTGACGTGGATATTTCCCAAAACATGAATAGTTTGAATTTTACTTAAAGGGGATTGAAAATAAAGAATGAAGACAACAAGTACAAAGAATAATGAAATATACATAATAAATCTTCTATTTGCTTTTTGCTTTCGCTGCTCTTTTAATTTCGGTATACGATCCTCGATATCAATAACTTTACTATTATTCATCTTAAAATCCCCCACACTACACTCATACATCACAAAAATACAATCAAATGCGCCTCGGCGTATTTGCTAAGGCGCATTTATTTGGTTCTATTATAACAAAGTTTACGTGTTTTTGTTATTATTTCTGTTTAGTTTTTGCCAATTATTTCAACCTCAGTTTTCATTTCTACACCGAACTTTTCCATGACCACATTTTGAATATGTTTGATTAAAGCTAATACATCACTAGCTGTAGCACTTCCCGTGTTAACGATAAAATTACCATGCAACTCAGATACTTTTGCACCGCCGATTTTGTAGCCCTTTAATCCGGCTTTTTCTACAAGTTGACCTGCATAATTAGGTAATGGATTGCGAAAAATACTTCCGGCACAAGGATAATTATAAGGTTGTGTTTCACGACGATAGTCCTTGTTCTTTTGCATTTCATGAACGATTGTAGCCTTATCCCCTTCCTTTAATTGAAAAACGGCTTCTACTACAATTCCCGGTCTTATTTTTTGTAACACAGAGGTACGATAGGAATAGTTCATTTCCTCGTTAGAAAGCCATTCACAGCTGCCATCACGAAAAACTATAAGTGCTTTTTCAAGGATTTTAGACATATCAGATCCATGTGCGCCGGCATTCATATAGACCGCACCACCTACAGAACCCGGAATACCACCAGCAAATTCAAAGCCAGATAATCCCTTTTTGCTGATTGTGGTAGCTAATGATACAAGTGAGTAACCAGCACCCACTCGAACCTCAGTTCCGGTAACCTCTAAGTGATTCAATCCTTCTCCGAGCTTTAAGACGACTCCCCGGATCCCTTCATCAAGTACAAGTAAATTTGAGCCGCGCCCAATTGGTGTAATTGGAGTTCCCTCTTCATGAATGATTTTGATTGCATTAATTACGCTTTCTACGTCCTTAGGTTCTACAAAGAGATCGGCAGGGCCTCCAATTTTCATTGTTGTGTGATTTTTTAATGGTTCATTTAGTAAAACCTTGCCAACATTAGCTTCTTCAAGCTTCTTTTTTAAATTTTCCACGTTGTCCCTCCTTCCAGTTGTATTAGTTTATGATACGTAGGCTTGACACGTACGAAGCAACTCATTTGATTAATTGTTCCATAACTTCATACAGTTTATTAGCAGCCGTTGGGATTCCTAATTGGGTGGATGCTTGTTTCATTCTCTCCAGAGTTTCTTCGTTTAAAAGGACATTGTCTATATCCTGCAAAAGAATACTGCCATTCATTTCTTTTTCCAATCTTACAATAGCGGCCCCGTTATCACCGAGTGAACGTGCATTTTTCTCTTGATGATTGTTCGTAACATAAGGGCTTGGTATTAAAATACTTGGAATTCCAAGCGCAGTAATTTCCGCTAAAGTCGTTGCTCCCGCCCTTGCGACAATTAAATCAACACCTGCTAAAACCTCGGGCATATTATGTAGAAACGGCTTAATGATAACATTGTCCGGGTTCCCTACTTTGTTTACTTCCTTTAAAACATTTTCAAAATGAACGTCGCCGGTCACATATAATACTTGATAATTTTTTTCGCTAACTTTTGGCAACACTTCCATAAAGGCGTCGTTTATAGGCTTCGCCCCCCGGCTCCCACCTACTATTAGGACGACTTTTTTCTTTGGATCAAGACCAACGGATATTTTTCCCTTATTACCGTCATTACCGATAACTTCAGATGCCCTTGGGTTTCCAGTTAATACCGTTTTTTCTTTAGGGAAATATTGACCTGCCTCGTCGAAACAAAGAGCTACCTTATCAACATATTTGCTCAAAAATTTATTTGTTAAACCTGGAACACTATTTTGTTCATGAATGATCGTAGGGATGTTAAGCTTAGCAGCGGCATAGACAACGGGCCCGCATACATAGCCTCCAGTTCCTAACACTACATCAGGCTTAAATTCCTTGATATATTTTTTACTTAAAGATGTTCCTTTTAGAAAGCGCATGATTGTTTTAATATTTTCGAACGACAATTTCCTCTTAAACCCAGTAATTTCAATTGATTTAAATGGGATTCTTTCCCGTTCTACGATTGATTTTTCCAAGCCTCTTTCCGTTCCAATATATAGAAATTCTGCGTCCGGTTGATGTTTTTTAACTTCTTTAATAAATGCAATTGCCGGATAAATATGACCACCTGTACCTCCGCCACTCACTAAAATTCTCATGGTCATCCCCCTTATTAGAAAAGCGCAAGCGCCTTGCTCATCGCCGTACAAACTGGAGGGTCTTCGACTGGGATAAAGGAAACTTGAATTGCGTTAGCAATTCTTAGTTGACTTATCGTAGGGAGAAGACCTGAAGTTTGCGAGGCGATAGGCGCTGGAGCTAGACAATATTTTAAAAAAAGATAACCCTGTTTTCACAGGGTTTTAGCTTCTTATATTACATCTAAAAATGAATAGATTGTCAATCATTAAAAAGTCACTAATATCTAGCGTACCTGCTAATGTTTAAAAGGACACCTACCGCCATTAACATTAACGTTAAAGATGAACCACCATAACTTAAAAATGGAAGTGTGATCCCAGTTACCGGCATAAGTCCGGTTACAACCCCGATATTAATGCTGACTTGAATAGCAATCATCGCAATGATGCCTATTCCTAAAAAGCTTCCGAATAAATCAGGGGCCCCTAGCGCAATCCTAACCCCACGCCATAATAGTAAACTAAAAAGCAAGATTACAAACGTACCACCGATAAACCCAAGTTCCTCCGCCAATATAGAAAAAATAAAGTCGGTCTGCGGTTCAGGTAAATAATAATGCTTTTGTCTGCTCTGGCCGAGTCCAATTCCAAGCAATCCTCCGGGACCGATCGCATACAAGGATTGGATAATTTGAAACCCACTTCCTAAAGGATCCTGCCATGGGTCAAGAAAAGCGGTAATCCGTTTAATTCGATAAGGTGCTGAAGCAATCAACGCGACAAAACCGAGGATCCCCAGTATCCCTAGGCCCATAAAATGACTGATCTTAGCCCCAGCTACATAAATCATTACAACACATGTTCCAACCATCACAACGCCTGTACCTAAATCAGGCTGCAACATGATTAGACCGAA
>JAEWMK010000213.1 GCA_023457235.1 Bacillota bacterium | reverse complement strand
TTTGAAGGAGAAGTGTTAGATATAAAAGAAGGTGAGGAAATGGCTAAAGCACTTGGGAATAAAAAAGCTGCCCTCTTGCAGCATCATGGCATTTTGACGGTAGGTGAATCTGTTGATTCTGCAGTTTGGTGGTTTATTACTGTAGAAAGAGCATGTCAATCCCAATTCATGGCGGAATCAATCGGAAAACCAAATCTTGTCCCAGCACATATTGCAGAAAGAACAAGAAATCAAATTGGTACCGAACAAGCTGGTTGGTTTAACTTTCAACCATTATATGAACGTATCGTGAACGAACAACCAGATTTATTAGGTTAATATACAATAAACAGTGCCTGTTCTCTTTATCTAAATTGCGTAAAGGGAACAGGCATTAATAATAGGCTACTTGTTACAAATTCTATATGTAATCTCGTTAGCAGCTTCAACAACATATTTAGTTAGTTGTGGAATCGCATGACTCGTTATCCGTTTTATAGGGCCAACAATTCCAACAGCAGCTATCACATCTCCATTTGAGTCTCGTATAGGAGCTGCAATAGAATTTCTCTTTTCATGAAATTGTTCTATACAAATCACGTACCCCTGTTTTTTAATTTCCTTCAGGATTGACCGAAATTTGTTAACGTCAGTTACTGTTTTACTGGTGAATGCAGTCAAGCCTTCATTAATTATTTCTTGTACCTTTTCCTCGGATTTAAATGCAAGCATGGCACGCCCAAGAGCAGTACAATGTATAGGAAGTTCCATACCTACATCTGTTTTTAAATAAACCGAATGAGGGGAATCAATTTGACATAAATATACAATATTGGTGCCACTTATTATACTAAGTTGTGCTGTTTCATTGGATTTTTGAACTAGGTGTTGTATGAATGGGAAAGCAACCTGATAAAGCTCTATTTTATTCTGAACGATATTACCTAAAGAAAGCCAAGATGCCCCTAAACGGTATTTATTTGATTCTTTATCTTTAACTAGAAATCCTTCTGCTGAAATTGACATAACCATCCTATGTGCAGTACTATTTGCTATGTTAAGATATTCAGCTATTTCTGTAATTCCTATTTCAGACTCATCACCTGAAAATAAATCCAATAATCTCAAAGCATTTTCCAATGAAGAGAAACCAGAAGGACTTTTAATTTTCCCCATAATAATTCACCTCTTATAGTAGCCAAGTTTTTCGGATAAATCGTTTGCTGCTCTGGATAGATGCTTAAGATAATAATCAAATCTTTCTTGAGATTGTTCGATTTCTGAGCTTAATACTAAACTAATTGCCCCGATGTAACCGTCAAGTAGTTTTGAACAATTTTTGCTAATTAATTTTGAACACTTTTTATGATGATTTTAAATTCCCCCACCTATTTTTCATGGGCAGGGGCATTGTTGCTTTTATTAATTAGGTATCTCCCGATACTTTGCTAACTCAAGCTGTAATTCCTTTTTTTCATATTCTAATTGCTCAACTCTTTGTACTAAATCATCAATTTGATTAAGTAATCTACTTATTTTTGTTTCATCGTCTATTCCTACTTCATATCCGTTTCCAACCCAGCTGGATTCTATGAATTTATGTACTTCTTTTTCTTCTATTCTATATACCCTGTCTTCATGGATTGCTTTTATTTTTCCTTCTACGGCCCATTTTTTTACCTGATGCCAATGGCATTCCAATCCATAAGCATTCAAGAGAGAGGTCGCCTCTTTTATGGTTAAATTCAACATACTCATTTTGTCCTTTCTACTGTTTTTATATTATTTCTCTCACTTAAAGATTGTTGAGCGATGTTTTAATCTCCAGCTGTCATTCTCATTTAATTGAATAACCTCTACTCTATGAAGCAATCGATCTAAAATTGCGGTAGTGATTCCTTGGTCTCCCATTAACTCCACCCATTGCTCAGGTCCTTTATTAGATGTGATGATAATGGAACTTCGTTCATATAAATGGTTTATAAGATGAAAGAAAAGATTGGCTTCGCGTTGATCCATTGCCATATACATTAAATCATCAATAATAACCAAATCAGCTTCTCTTAATCTTTTAAGCTGCACTTTCGATTTTTGAATATATTCTTCTGTTTTCAATAGTTGTACAAGTTCGCCCATAGTTGAAAAGACAACCTTATATCCCTTTTGAATGGCGTCAATACCTAAACCAATCGCAAGGAAGGTCTTTCCAGCCCCAGGTGGCCCTAGTAGGATTATATTGTACTGCTGATCCAGCCAGTTAAGCTCTCTTAATTGGTTTAATTGTCGGGTACTCAGAGCTGCTTGCTCTTCTATATTAAATTCGTTTAATGTCTTATAATAAGGAAACCTTGCCCACTTGAGCCTCTTTTCCACATTTTTTTCTTCCCGTCTTTTTAATTCATATGTAAGGATTTCCTGTAGGATCTCTTGATAAGTCCAAGACATTTTTTCCGCATTACGAAGTAATACAGGCAGTTCATTTGCTACTTCCGTCATCCGAAGATGACGGAATTGCTCTTGAAGAAGCTGTACCGTTTTAGTCATCATGAAGCGCCCCCTAAAATTTCAATATATTGTTCCATATCCCTAGTTGCTGCCGTAGCTTTTATTGCGGGGTTGATTGCTTTTGATTTTTGCATCGTAGGTACTTTAGGAGTTTCTTTTTCTTTTAGTCTAGCGAAATGTTGGGCAATATCACGAAGATCATTACCACTCCATAACTGGTCTTTAATGCAAACATCTAGGGCTTCGTTTATGTCTGATCGAAAATGGGTAATGGCGTATTGAATGACTTGAAGTTGATCACGTATGTATCTTGGATACCGGCATCCTATTTCATGTATAAACTGTTCAGCCTTTTCTTGATTTTCAAATTGACGAATCACAGTTTCCTTGTATGCTTGAATTCCTTTTGAGCGATCCCTTGTATGTTGGCGATTCTTAATCAATTCCCCTTTTCCGTGGGATATTTTGTGTCTAGCTAATACCTCCCCTTGTGGCTCATTCCGAATAATGAGGTTTTCCTCCTGAATTTCTATATAGACCTTATTTTCTCCCCTTGGGCGATAAGTTCCTAATGGGAGTGAATAACGATTAGATTTGTATTTTATAACATTGTCCTTATGGACAGTTCTTGTTATACTAGAACCAAGGTTGCTCTCGAAAGAGAGTAGGGGAGAGACTGGCTTTAAGTGTTGCTTTTCGAGGGCGTGCACTTCTACTGGTCTCTTTTTTGTTGTATTGTGTACATTGTAATTCCCTGTCCTTTCTAACCATGCAATACACTTCTCATTCCATGTCTCTAAATTTGAAAATATCCTGTGTTTCACAAAGTTCCTTTTCACATATTTCACCACATTTTCAACTCGACCTTTACTTTCTGGATCTGCCTTACGGCATAAATAAATTCGAAAACCTCCATCTTGCTTGTAAGCTTGAAATTCACTCGTCAGAATAATATCACCAGCATTTTCGCTGACTGTAATCAGATGGTCTTGGTCATACAC
>JAEWMK010000212.1 GCA_023457235.1 Bacillota bacterium | reverse complement strand
GTATAACCGTAATCTATCGTAAACATGATCCCTTTTTGAAGCCAATCACTCGATTCGTCAAGCCATTTATTCATCGCTATCGGAATTTCCATTCTTTGACCGTCTCGTAAGGTAATCCCGTTTTCCCTGAGCCACTCCGGAAGTTCTTTCCGTTCACAAGGAATTAATACCTCTTTTAATACATCCTCTTCAATAGTCACTCTGGCCTCATAAATCTCATTTCCTTTTCTTTGTAACACATCAACTGGAAAAGCATCAAAAAGCTCATTGGAAAGAACGAAGCCTGTATATTTGCCAATCTTACCGAACATCTCATCAATCGATTCATATTGATGTACTTTCTCGATTTTTTGAATTGTTGATAATTGTTCGTTTCGATGATACGGGCTCATTTCAATGATATGATAGCGCAACTCAGCAAAAGTAACAGGATCGATTTTCTCCCATTCATCTAGGATAAAACTCGCAAGACGACCTGTTCCAGCGCCAATTTCGCATATCGTTGGCGGTAAAACATCCTTTTGCACAAGCTGAACAAAAATCCGGGCTAGCACCTTTCCAAATACGCTATGAACATTGCTGTTCGTGTAAAAGTCTCCTTCTTTTCCAATCTTTTTTCTATCCTTCATATAATAGCCATCATCTGAGTCATATAAGGCTAGACTGATAAAGTCTGAATATGAAATACTGCCTTTTTCCGAATCCTTGATGCTTTTTTTAATTTTATTAAACAAACACTCCGCCACCTTCTAAAAGCCATTTAAGAAAGGATTGTCATTCATTTCATTCATAATCGTAGTTATTGGTCCATGCCCAGGTGCAACTGTTGTTTCTTCAGGAAGCACTAACAACTTATCGTGAATGCTTTGAATTAATTGTCGATGTGAACCGCCCTGCAAATCCGTTCTTCCTATACTTCCTCTGAAAAGTGCATCACCCGAAAACACAATCGATTGTTCTTTTAAATAATAGGATACACTACCAGGAGAATGGCCCGGTGTTTCATAGACTTCAAAACTAAATGGACCGATTGACAGCATCCCTTCTTCCTTAAATAGGTGGTCTGCTTCCTTTACGATGATCTCTTCTTCAAGTCCAAAATACTTCGAGCCATTTAAAGATGGATTCATCAACCAATCTTGTTCATTCACATGCAAATAAACCGGACAATTCCATCTTTCCCTTACATCATCAACAGCACCAATATGGTCAAAATGAGCATGAGTTAAAAGAATGGCTAATGGCTTAAGTTCTTTTTGTTCTAAATTTCTAACTAATCTTTTCCCCTCACTGCCAGGATCGATAATAATGCATTCCTTATTTTCATTCTCAATTATGTACGCATTTGTTTGAAGTGGACCAAGAGGAAACTGCCTCCATTTTAATTCCATATACGAACCCCCATTTTTCACGTTTTCTTAATTTTACACGAAGACTGGTTTTAATACCTCTAAAATGCTATGATCAATCATAATATTGACACATACAGATAGATTTTTGTCCTCGACAAAACTACAAAAAAAGATTAGAATATACAAAGAGATGCACTTTTAGTATACATAGTTTGTAGTTTTTATTCAAAAAAATGGGTATATTAATGACAGAACTTTATTGTAAGGGGGTAGAACAGTGGGCTTAGTTATTATCTTCGCATTAGTAGCATTATTATGTCTAGCAGGTACATTCCGCTCTTTAAAACAAAAAGCAATGCTTGCGGTTTTCTTTGCAGGAGCTTCAACTCTAGTTTTTGGGTGGTTTGCTGTAGCGACTTTCATCGCTATTCTTGGAGGACACGGTGTCCCAACTGCTCATTAATTTTAGTGAGTCAAAAACTATTGTTCGAATAAAAAACATCAACAACTGCTACTTTGCAATTGTTGATGTTTTTTATTTTTAATTTGAAATTAAGTTCGTCATTTGCTGAGTAGAAATAGTAATAACCTGTTCCAGCTGTTGACCGACTAAACACCGCTGTCCATCAGGTGATAGCTTAATCGGATAGTTGTTTGAAATTTTCATTAACACTTCCTCTTTTGGATCGTCAATCGATAACGCTGTAAGTTCGTATCCCTCATTATATTCTGAAATATCCCCTGATCGTTTCGGTTTCAGATAATAAAATATTTTCTTATTTTCATCAAAATCAAAGCTTGGGATCCACCACGCTTCTGAAAACGTATTTAATATAGGAATATACGTCTCCGTTAACTTCTTACGCGTTTTTGAATCATAGAAAGTATATAATGATTTATTTAAATCGCTATTATCCAGAGAGACGGTAATCACTACATCTTTTAGGGTAAAAAGCATAATACAGTTTTTAAGCCATTCCTCTTCTTTCACCGTTTTTAAATTAAATAGAATGAGTGGCGCATCAAGACTAGGCTCATTTTGATCCCAGTTTAAAAACCCGAGTTCATCCCTACTTGTCCACTGAACAAACGGATTATTTACAGGAATTTCGATAACGTCCTTTGTACTAACATTAACCTTCAAAAGTTGAAATTCCATATAGGATAAAAATTCGGTAATCACTAATTCATCATGTTCATATGGATTCCACATAAATTGTAGGTCCTCAATCTTATTATCCCAAGAAAAAACTTCTTTTCCCATTTTATCAAGAATCCGAATATGACTGTCTCCAATTTGTTCTAATGTTTGAACAGCAAATAGGGAATGGTCAGAATTTGCTTGAATTTTAGTAATAAATTCATTGGTTTGATAAAATAAGTTCCGTTTCCCCGATAATAAATGATGTAAAAAAAGTGAAGACATTTCTTTTTCACCGACAGAATAGATGACCGTATCTTCGTCATACCATTCATTTATAGAATAAAAGTCTTGATTTTCAGTCAATGCTATTGGCTGAAGTGAACTCTTTGAAAAAAACTGTTTTGAAATTACACTTTTTTCTTCAGCATTTCTTTTTATGTAAGATGCATCATTTACCACTCTATCCGGAGTACTACACCCATATAAGAAAAAACATATGATGACTATGAATAATTTCCTCATTTTTTCACCCCAAGAATGGTTTGCATCAGATGGAGCATCGTCCGTCCATCTGATGACTTTAATTGCTATTTTACTACATATATAATCCAGCTAAAAAAATCCCAATACTTTCATTATAAATATCTTTAAATTGGGTTATCGGTAATGGATTTACTCCTTCTCCAAGCTCAACCGTGAAGCCTGGCTTTTTCCATTCATAGATAAACCAATCTTTAAAACCTGAATAACTATCCAATGTTTGAACCGGCTTATAACCACTTTTCTTCGCAAATTCATTAACAATTGTTTTTGAATATGGTGGCTCCCGGTCGTCAAAGCCCCAATATATTTCCTTGCACTGGGTATGAAAAGCAATTACTCTATCAAAATTACTATTCATTGTCAATGTCGCCATTGCAATCGTTTCTGGCTCTGA
>JAEWMK010000211.1 GCA_023457235.1 Bacillota bacterium | reverse complement strand
CTTTATACATATGCTCTACTTCTTCTTTTTCTCCAAGCCGTTCTCCATACGGAGGTTTGCCGACGATAACCCCGTACTCTTTCTTTGTTGTGAAATCTCTAACCTGCATTTGTTTAAAATTAATCACATCACCAAAACCTGCTTCTAAAGCATTCCCTTTTGCGATTTCAATCATTCTGTGATCAATATCTGAGCCGGAGATATCTAGAGCTTGATCATATCTTGCTAAATCCTCTGCTTCTTCGAAGGCTTTATCCCAATCTTCCTGGCGAATCCAGTGCCAATCCTGCGAGACAAATTCACGGTTAAAACCTGGGGCAATATTTTGACCAATGAGCGCCGCTTCTATTGGGATTGTTCCGGAACCACAGAAAGGATCGACAAAAGGTCGATCGGGATTCCAGTTAGTCAATAAAACAAGAGTAGCTGCCAACGTTTCTTTGAGTGGTGCTATACCCTGTTCCGCACGATATCCTCGTTTATGTAAACCTGTCCCGCTCGTATCAATTGTTAAGGTTACGATATCCTTTAATAGGGCAACTTCAATTCGGAATAATGGCCCATTTTCCTCAAACCAAGTCGTGCGCTTGTAATGATGCTTTAACTTTTCAACGACCGCTTTTTTTACGATGGCCTGACAATCAGAAATACTAAAAAGCTTGGATTTAACAGACTTCCCAATCACCGGGAATTCTCCGTTTTCGGGAATAAAATCCCCCCATGGTAATGCTTTGGTTTTTTCAAAAAGCTCATCAAAGGTAGTTGCCTTAAACTCGCCAATTTTTAGTTTGACGCGATCTGCTGTTCTAAGCCAAAGATTTGTACGGCAAATCGCTGATTCATCAGCTTCAATTGTCACTTTTCCATTATCGACGGTAACATTTTCATAGCCTAAATCTCTTACTTCCTTTGCTACTAGTGCTTCTATTCCCATGGCTGCTGTTGCTATTAACGTAATTTTACTCATAATATTTGCTCCTAAAAAAAGCCCTCTCTAACATAAGTCTTTTAGAAAGAGCTTTTCAACATTTTCATATGTACTTTTTAATCAAATAATTTACTACCGAAAACATGCTTCTCTAAATTCGATAGACGTTTCAAAATATCATAATTTGTATTGCCTGTTCCGACACTGCTAGCTTGCGGCGTTGTGCCTTTTCTATGATTTTCCTCAAGTTGCTTTTTTAATCGTAGATTTTCTTGTTGAAGGGTTTCGATCTCCTGATGAAAGACTTCATAATCTTTAATTATTAAATCAAGGAATTGATCAACCTCATCCTTGTTATATCCTTTAATGCCACTTTTAAAATCTTTTTCTAAAATTTCTTTCGCTGTTAATTTTACTTTATCTGAAAGCATGAATATTCACCTCTATATTATACCCCTACTATATTATTTTCTTCTATTTTTTCAAAATATATGTAAATTGTCAATGGGACTGTTGTCCTTGGTATTACCAATAATCTCCAGCTTCCATCTGTTCTTCTTCAGCTAATACCTGAATATCATACGGTGTAATCGTTTGAATTTGAAAAGTTTCATCCTTCTCCTGTTTCTTCCTTGCTATATCAAGAATGTATTTCGGCGACCCTGGCGTATCTTCATCATATAAAATTAATAACCCATTACTTTTATTGATAAAAAATTGGTTTTTCATTCGGAACTGTGATGGGTTCTCATAAGGTCTCTTTGTTAAACTATCAACAAAATCTGCCTGGGCAAGGATAAATTGATAATATTCCTGCTTTTCCTCTTTCCAGTTTGCTTCTTGTTCTAAAAACGGAGTGATAATTGCTAGTTTTAAATCAGGAAAGTCTTCCTGTAACTCTATCGTAACCTCAGCCGCCCAGAGCTCTACACCAAGTTGGCCGCTGACAAGGACCCATTCCAGTGCTTCATTTTCTATTAATTGAATTATATTCTTTCTTAAGGCTTTTTTTATATATTTAAATCCTGGGTGTTTGTCATCAAATACACCTATTTCATGGGGCTTGTAACCTGTAACGGTATAAACACTCAAATAGATTCCCTTCCTTTGACTTGTAAAATAAGAGGAATTGGCCTCATACTACAGCCAATTCCTTTTATTATACTACTTACGGTCTAAAAAATGGATTAAGGCGAGGAGCTGGCATCATTTCTGGTGCCATACCTGGTGCCATGCCCATACCAGGTCCTGGGCCCATGCCCGGAGCCATACCCATGCCCGGTCCAGGTGCCATTCCTGGAGCCATACCTGGTGTTATGCCAGGAAACATACCTGGGGCCATACCCATGCCCGGTGCAGCTCCGAAACCTCCCATGCCCATTCCAGGCATTGGTCCTGGACAGCAGTCGAAATGCTGCTGAGCAACATCAGAAACGTGAGAAACTGTGTGCGGGCAAGTGTGCACGTGATTAAACAGCTTGTGGTGATGAAATGTTGTGTGTGTTGGATGAATATGAGGTACTTGGAACACCTCAGTACTATGCACATCACAACATTTTGTTGGATGTACGATTGGACTCAAAATCTTAGGTCCACGTTGCATATCTTCCAATCTCCTTTCTTTTTATCAGGTTCACTAATAACCTATGAAATCGAAAGGGTACATGTACTAATTGAAATACCTATTTTTGTTGATTTATTTTTTCTTGCAGTCTTTCTATACGTTTTACAAATGCTTCTTTTTCTTGTTGGGCCTTGGTTCGTACGATTCTCTTTTTATCCTTCCAAGCATTATAGCTCATTTTTGCATAAAATAACGCTTTTTCATAATCCTTGCGTTGGTGTTCATACAACTTAGAAAGTTCGGTAGCAATATCGACATCAACCGTAGATTTGCTTTCTATTAATCTTGTCCAAATTTGTGCAGCTTTTTCATATTGCTTTTGCTTTTTATAAAGTCCGCCCAAGGATTTTGCTGCATTATTTGCCACCTGATTTCGGCTGTACGCAAGGTTTTCATACAGGCTGATTGCAATATTTATTTGCCCTACTGCTTCATACCAGCGGGCAATTTCATACTTTTCTTCCATACTTGTGTGTATGGTTGATGTGTTTAAGAGTTTTTTTGCAATATGAATATATAACGTTATTAAAGATAAAACATCAATCTCATTATGGATAAATACTCCTTTGAGCCCTTTTGGATTATGGTCCTTTAAAAAATCAAAATAAAACATTGGTGCTAAATATCCAGGAACATCATGATCACGCTTAATATTTAATATTTCTTTTTCTACAATCGACAATCGGACAGATGGAAGATTATTTTTCCAAAGGCGCCTTGCCGCATGAAGCAAATCAAAATGACCAAAAGCCGGTAATTTAGGAACAGTATCCCGTAGTAAGGTATGCCTTGTTTTGATCTGTGGCCAGTCAAAAGCTTTGCCATTATAGGTTGTTAATTTCATCGCCTGATAATCACCAATATCAGTTAAAAATCCTTGATACAAAGCAACTTCGCTACTCGGGCTCGGTAAAAAATGCTGCTTTACAACAACATGGTCGGAAAATACCTGGGCATAACCAATAAGGAATATTGTATTACCAACCCCACCACCAAGTCCGGTTGTCTCCGTGTCAAAAAACACCATTTTCGAGGGCTTCTCCTCGGAAAATGATAATGGATGTTGAAGTGCCTGTTGTTCCCAAAGTCTAATAACATCAATTAATTCATTAAACCGATGGAGACCATGAAGATAATCTAATGGGTAAGAAGTCTCGCGTATAATTGAATATTGGTCGTCAAAATAAAAGGGTTTTGCTTGAAATTCCGACCATTCCTCCACATACGGAATGTCAACAGGCTTTATGTCCTTTACTTCAGGAAGATTTTCAATTCGTGTCTCTCCATTTTCTTCTATATTAATTATATGTTTTTTAAAGCGATTCAGTTTATTTTTTAATATCAAAGTAGTTCACCTTCTTTTAACCAACTCTATCAAACTCTTAATGCAATATAAGAATTATAACATACCAATAAAAATGATATTGTTGGAGACAAAAAGTAGTAGTTTCTAATTGTTTCTATATTGCAAACTTTCCGTTTATTGTGTAAAATAGCAATAACCCATAAATCAGGATGTGGGAGTTAAACAAACCGATTATTGCAAACGGTTACATTTTAATTGAAGGAGGTATTGCTAATGGAATTAGATCGTTGCGTTAATTGTGGTGAGATTTTGTCCGTTATCGAGAGAAACAGGTCTGAATGCTGGGATTGTAGAGAAAGAACTTCGCCAACTCATTCAGATGATCTAACTGAGGAATAAAACCTATCTGTCTTAGCATTCGCATGAATAGAGTATTTGCCGCTGGAAAGTCACCCTCACTTAATACCTGTTGCGAGAATAATTTCATCATAATTCGAAAAGACCTCCTATAATTCGTAATTGAATTATAGGAGCATTCTCTTCTGTCCATCCCGAAATAATTCAATAATCTTTAAGGACAATTGTTTTCCGTCTTCACCTGTTGCTTCCATTCCCACACATGATGGACAACCTAATTCACACCCACAATGACTGATAATTTGCTCGGCTTCCGTAAGCAATTGCTCCATAATCTCATATACCTTTTCACTTAATCCGACACCGCCAGGGTAACGATCATACAGAAAGATTGTCGGTTTTTCGGAATGGACGGCCTTTACCTGTGGTACAACATGGAGATCAGAAGGATCACACATAACATGTAATGGGGCTACATGCCGCAGTAAATTAGCAATCCCAATAAGTCCCTCTTCCAGTTTCTTATCAGTCAATATATTTTTAATGCCTTCATTTAAACTGATCCATGCTGCACTTGTATGAAGCTCTTCTTCAGGTAGATGGATGGGCCCTGAACCAATGTTTTCATGAGTGTCAAACTTAATCTTTTTAAAAATTGTCGCCATAGCTTGGACCGTTACTTCCCCATACGATACAGAAGCAAACTCCATTTCGCGCTCTTTATCAACCTCAAGTACTCGTAATTGCACGGCTAAATTAGCATCTGTATAATAGTCAACATCAACTTCTCTGACGAATGCTTTCTTTTCCTCCCAATCTAATTTTTCAACCTGGAATTGAACACCTTCATGCAAATAGATCGCTTCGTCATGCAATAATGTCATCGCGCTAAACCGGTCCATTTCACCGATGACCTTTACATGTGCGACATCAGATGTATCAATAATAACTACATTTTCTTGAGATGCTGAACGGAGGCTAATATTATGAGCTGGAAATGATTGATTCATCCAAAACCACTTTCCATTAGTAAAATGGAGAACTTGTTCTTCTGTTAAAAATTCAAGGATATCTTCAAGTTCAACTCCGTCAAAAGTGTCCCCTTTCCTAAACGGAAGCTCATAAGCCGCACATTTTAAATGATCCACTAAAATTATAAGATTATCAGGGTTAATTCTTGCTGTTTCCGGACTGCGGTTAAAAAAATAATCTGGATGCCCGATCACATATTGGTCAAGCGGTGTGGAGGATGCAACCATAAAAATCAGCGCTTCTTCCTGCCTTCGACCAGCTCGACCTGCCTGCTGCCAGGCACTGGCGATTGTCCCAGGATAGCCGGTCATAACACAAACCTGAAGTTGCCCGATATCAACACCTAACTCAAGCGCATTTGTACTAACTACACCGTAAATATCGCCATTTCGAAGACCTTGTTCAATTTCGCGGCGTTGTTTTGGTAAGTAGCCTCCACGATAACCACGGATTGATTTTGAACCTAACTCCTTTTGGACAAGCTCCTGCAAATAGGTTAAGAGAATTTCCACCCGGACTCGGCTCCGTGCAAAAACGATTGTCTGTATTTTATTTTTCAAAAATTCACTTGCAATCTTTCTGACCTCTAGAGTTGCACTTCTTCTAATATTTAATGGTTTATTAACAACGGGTGGATTGTAAAAAACAAAGTGCTTCTTTCCTGCTGGCGCCCCGTTTTTATCAATAAGAGATACTTTTTCACCGGTTAATTTTTCCGCTAGCTCTTTGGGATTTGCAATTGTAGCGGAAGTACAGATAAAGATTGGATTACTTCCGTAAAATGCGCATATCCGCTTTAATCGTCTGATGACGTTTGCCACATGGCTTCCAAACACACCTCTATATATATGAAGCTCATCAATTACGATATATTTGAGATTTTCAAATAGAGCGACCCATTTCGTATGATGCGGTAAAATCGCCGAGTGAAGCATATCGGGATTTGTAATCACAATATGCCCGGCTTGGCGAACCTTTTGCCGTATATTTGAAGGTGTATCCCCATCATATGTGTAGCTGTTAATATTAATCCCAAGCTCCAGAATCAATTCATTCAATTCATTTTTCTGATCCTGGGCAAGTGCCTTTGTAGGGAAAATGTATAATGCTCTGCTGCTAGGATCTTCTATGATTTGCTGCATCACAGGCAGGTTGTAGCAAAGGGTCTTTCCTGATGCCGTTGGCGTAACTGCTACAAAATTTTCTCCTCTTCTTGTAGCTTCATAGGCTTCCCCTTGGTGTGTATAAAGCTCCTTAATACCTCTTTTTCCCAAGCCTTGTTTAAGCCGAGAATCTATTGAATCAGGGAAAGGGACCGTTTGTGCCTCCCTTTCCGGTATTGTGTGCCAATTTACGATATTATTAGAATACTGTTCGTCAGTTTGAATTTGTTCGATGATTTGTTGAAGATTTTTTCGAAATTGCATTATTTTCACCTCATTTGTACACCTTCATTTTAGCGAATAAGCGTTCGCTTAGCAAGTAATTTAAAATAAAAAAGACTAGCAATAGGACTTTTCGATCCCTTTTGCTAGTCTTTTTCTGTGAGAAAAATTAATTATTCTCATACTGGGTTGGGAGT
>JAEWMK010000210.1 GCA_023457235.1 Bacillota bacterium | reverse complement strand
CTATTACAGCTAGTGCCAGCGTTAAGAAATAGGAAATGGATAAGCTTTTGTACGCCAAAAACCACACTAGGAAAAACGGTAAAACTGTATTTAATATTTGAAAAATACTCTTTTTCATTTCTGATTTCTCATAAGGAACTATTTGTTTTCTTAACATCATTTGATTGTGTTTTGACATTAGTATTTAATTCCTTTCTATATTTTTTGGTTTAGTAATTATAATAATAAGATTTTAAAAGGAGTTTGTGCAGACATACCTGTCATGTGGTAGATATGACAAATGTCATGTTTTGTATAGAAAATAAAAATTTACCGCCAATTGGTATTATTGGTAATCTACATTTATATTTTTGAATGAAAATTTGAGCTGAGGACAAATTAAAATTGAAATTATTAGGAAATTGGAATATGTAGAAGAAAGGATCGTAAGATGAAAAAAGTCTCTAACGTTTTCTGGATTTCCATTGCCATTGTCCTTGTAGCTGTTATTTTCGGTGTAGCAGCACCAAATCTATTCGAAAAGGTAACAGGAAATATTCAAGCTATGCTAAC
Organism: Bacillota bacterium; assembly: GCA_023457235.1. Lineage (GTDB taxonomy): Bacteria > Bacillota > Bacilli > Bacillales > Bacillaceae_J > Schinkia. The sequence goes on along the minus strand of JAEWMK010000210.1, from coordinate 2,587 downwards.
AACAGCGTTTGGATGGTATTATTTGATCTTAGTTACTGTCATTGTTGCCTTTTGTATATTCTTAATTTTTAGCCCGGTAGGAGCGATAAAATTAGGTAAGCATGATGAAAAGCCCGAGTTTTCAAAAGGGTCATGGTTTGCCATGCTATTTAGCGCCGGGATGGGGATTGGGCTCGTGTTTTGGGGGGCAGCAGAACCTCTTTCACATTTTATCGATCCACCATTAGCGGAAGGTGGAACGCCAACTGCTCATAAAGAGGCTTTGAGATATACCTTTTTTCATTGGGGCATTCATGCATGGGCGATTTATGGCATTGTAGCCCTAGCTTTAGCTTACTTTCAATTTCGGAAGGGTGAGCCAGGTCTCATATCGGCGACATTAAAGCCTGTATTAGGAAAGCATATGGAGGGTCCACTCGGAACTATTGTGGATGTTCTAGCGGTGTTTGCCACGGTTGTTGGTGTTGCAACAACATTAGGATTTGGGGCAGCCCAAATTAATGGTGGGTTATCTTATTTATGGGGAATACCAAAAAATTTTATTGTTCAAGTTATTATTGTCGCCGTTGTTACAGTCCTATTTATAATGTCTGCTTGGTCCGGTCTTGGTAAAGGGATCAAAATTTTAAGCAATGCCAATATTTTTTTAGCAGTTGCCTTATTAATTTTAATGTTTATTACTGGGCCGACGATTCTAATCCTAAACCTCTTTACAGATTCAATCGGCGGTTATATTCAAAATATCGTTCAAATGAGTTTTCGTATTGCCCCGTTAAATGAAGAACACCGCTCATGGATTAATGAATGGACTATTTTCTATTGGGCTTGGTGGATTTCATGGTCGCCGTTCGTAGGTATTTTTATTGCCCGTGTATCCAGGGGAAGAACGATTCGAGAGTTTGTCATTGGTGTATTATTACTTCCGGCTGTCGTGAGTTTCTTTTGGTTTGCTGTGTTCGGTACGTCGGCTATTCAAGTTCAAACTGCAGGAATTATTGATTTAACGGGGTTTAGCACTGAGGAAGTATTATTCGCGACCTTTAGTCAATATCCATGGTCAACCATGTTATCACTAGTGGCGCTAATTTTAATTGGAATATTCTTTATTACCTCTGCCGACTCGGCAACCTTTGTACTTGGTATGCAAACAACGTACGGATCACTTACACCACCCAATAGTGTTAAAATAACATGGGGAATTGCACAATCGATTGTAGCGCTAATTCTACTATATAGCGGTGGTTTGCAGGCACTTCAAAATACGTTGATAGCCGCGGCATTTCCTTTTTCATTTGTTATGGTACTAATGTTGGTTTCCCTTTACCGTTCATTGGCCAAAGATAAAAAGGAACTTGGTTTATATCATAAGCCGAAACGAATTATAGAACCAGAACTTGAACCGCAAGAATAAAGAAAAAGCCTGATTAAAGTTTGGAAAGGTCTCCGATACTTTAATCAGGCGTTTTTTATAATTCGTCTGCAATCCCGAGTAGAATAATTCCAAGCATTACAACAATAATGACAGCATAGTGCTTGTTACTCAGCTTTTCTTTCAGGAATATTCGTGACAATATCACAGAAAAAATGCTATAAGAGGCAATAAGCGGGGCTGCAATAATAGCGTTTTTTGCCATTGCAAAAACATAGAAAAATTGCCCGGTTGTTTCTAAAATGGCGGCAAGCCCCTTATCCCGTTCTTTGAAAATATTAAACTGTACTTTTTTATATCCTTTTAAAAATATAAAAGCAAAAACAGCACAAATGAAGAAGGTAAATTCATAGGCAAGAAGAGCTGCCTCCTCACTTATCAGCTTCATTTCATCTAAATATATTCCATCGGCAAACGTTCCTAAACCATCTAGAACACAATAGATAATTGGGAAGGTAATTGCCAAAAAGCCGATTTGATATTTTTTATCAATTTGAACGGCACTTAATTTAAGCGCCTCAACCTCTGCTTTCTTTTCTAAAAAAGCGAGACCAACGATACCAAACGTTATGATAGCAATTCCGGCTATATCAAAAAAACCGAGGTCCTGTGGGAAAAAGATAAATAACAGAATAGCAGTTACAGCACCGGACGAGTTTTGAACAGGAGATGCAATGGAAAGCTCAATATATCTTAAACCAATATAACCGATTGTCATTGATAAAATATAAAGTCCGGAAACAGGCAAGTATCTTACCATGTCCATTGGATCGAAAGTGAGATCTTTAATAAGCATGTACCCAGTACCATGAATCCCCATCACTAAACCAACAATGGTCACGATTTTAAGATGACTGTATTTATCATTACTATCGGATCCTTTTTTATAAAATAGGTCAGCACCGCCCCATGCTAATGCTGTTAAAAGTGCAAAAACAAACCACATAAATTATTCTCCCTTGTTGTGTTTTTAAAAATTAGGTGTGATATAAATCACACCTAATTATAAATGGAAAAAATAATTATATAAAGAAAAAAATCAGTCAACTTATTTCATATTATTCTGAATCCTATGATAAAATTTTGGTAACAACTTTACCATAGAAAGGATTTGGTTTGCTATGGAAATTAAAAAAGTCTCAATTATCGGTTTAGGAG
>JAEWMK010000209.1 GCA_023457235.1 Bacillota bacterium | reverse complement strand
CTATTTTTTCATGAACATCACCGATCATAATATAGCGATATTGATGTGGAAGTATATGATCTACGTATTGTTGTAAATCTTCAATAATTACCTGATAATCTTGATTGATTAATCCCCTTTCAGGATTGAAAAAATTCTTTTCACGAATGCGATGAATGCGGCTATACTTTGATCTTGATATTTGTTTTAAGACATCCCGCTTCAATCGATCAACATGAGTTGAAATTAATTTTTTTGATTCCTCGGAAGCGTAGAAATCTTCTCGTTTAACATAATCAAACACAATAACCTCAAGATTATATTGCTGCTCCTTTGCAACTTCACGCACTCTGGTTCGAAACTCCTCTGATAACCCAATCGTATCAACAATAACGAACTCCGCATTAATTGGGAAAGAGGTCACCGCTTTTAATTTTTCAAACAAAATTCGAAATGTTTGCTCGCTGCTTTCCAACATGACCTGATCATATTTGTGATATTCATATCCCAACAATTCACGGCGAATATCATCGGAAGAGATGTATTGGACATTCATCTTGAATGCTCTAGTGTCGTCAGTAAACTTTAGTTGCGGCATTAATACTTCTTTCGCAAACTTGGTTTTTCCAGATTCAGTTGCCCCAATAAGCATAAAAATCGTATGGACATTTGTTGTAATCTTCATATTGCTGTCAGCTCCTCCTTTCTGTGATCAGTACACCTTGTGTAACGGGAATTCCATTGACCTGATCGCCAATTTTTAAAAATTCTAATTCAAAATGATCATCATTTACAATCCGCTTTATCCATGATTGAAATTCCACTTCCCCAATTTCCCAATGATGATCTAAATGGCGGAATTCATCTAATACATAAAATTGATTAAAATCCTCATTCGGTGTAGTGATGACAAACGACTCAAATTGAATGTGATCTAAAATTTGTCTAATAAGCTGTTCAGCCATTTCCATTGGCATATGTTCAATTACTTCCGTTAAAATCACATCCACTTTTTCCTCGTTATAATGCTCGATAAATTCATCTATGGAGCAATATGTAAAAATGTTTTCATTTCCTCTTTTTCTAATCTTTTCATCTAGTTGATTGATGATTGCTTCATCTGTATCAATAGCATAATAATGATCACCACTAATTTTTTCAGAAAAGGGGAACGCATAATTTCCTTCACCACAGCCAATGTCGACGATCGATTTATCAAATTTCAGCAGTTTTTCAATTGCATTCCTCCGTTGAACTAATGTATTCCCAAAAACTAACTCAATTTGATAGCGGGACGTATGTTCTAACTGCTCTTTAAATGTAAAAAACAGCTTTCTATTCGAAAGCATATTACGTACAAATAAATAGCGAATAAAATAAGGAGCATCTAATGCAACAATTAAATTCACAAACTTTTGGATCAAATCGTTCTGCATTTCTATATACTCATTACCAATTAACGCCAGAAATAAGAATAATAAACTAGCAACATTTAAAAGCTCGTATAATCCTTTTTCGGTCGTAATTGTCACTGTAAAGCTTTTATAAGCCTGCTGTTCAATATTAAAGCTATAACCATCAAAATGATCATTAAAAAACTCAACATACTTTGGAAATTGAATATAGACGAATGGAACAACGAGCTGATGTTCATATCCAGGTGTATCGAATTCATGTTTGTTTTTTACTGTTGCTGAAAAAAATTCCGAAATGGCATTCATCGGAAAAATTGGTGTACTGTATCGTGATACATTCAAATATTCAAATGTTTCCTCTTTATGCTTCTTATAGGAAATATCATTATCCGCATCCTTGAAGTAAATATTATAGATCTGATTATCCGGACATGAGAACCATCCAAATGCTAATCCTTGCCTAATTGCACGAATAATCATCCTGCTATCAGGATTTTTTTTAATCAAATAGGATAGCTTTGGATTGGTAGATTTCAATTGTAAAATTGCCATCGAATTCCATCCTTTCTTACTATATTTTTAACTTTTATGATAACATAACAAAAGCCAAAATTATTAACAGAGCAGCTATTCCAATAAAAAAAATTCCATAAAATTACAGAGTTATTGATATCTAAGTCCATAATGTTAATATGAACTCGATAGTCGTGGGAGCTTCAAAGAGAAGATAGATAATTAAATATTGAATAACAATAACGTAATATATCATGCTATTATACTAATCGTACAATAGACTCGGTTCACTCAAGGGCGGTCTGGCTCACTCCCCGATGGAAAGGGGGTGGTGCCCATGACAACATTTGAAGTACTAATGTTAATGCTTACATTTGGCTTACTAATCGTAGCAATGTTGTCGCAAGACAAAAAGAAATAGACCTCCCTTGAGCCTAGACAACTTGTAGGGAATGGTCTATTTCTTATGACCTATTCGAGCCAGCCACTCATTGAGGGGCGACTATTGTACTCGACCGTAGGTGTTAGCGCACCTATGGTCTCTTTTTTAATTTATGCATAAGTTACTAATATCATAACATAATCTTTCGAGGATTGAAACTTATTTAAATCACCAATTCTTATGACCCCCCCTTGCCAATGGTTAAGATCTATTCCTGACTAATCAATAATTTCTTGAAAAGTTGGTTCTGTATGGTCAATAAACAAGTCTAAGAGAATGGTAAATATGGGTGGCTTGGTTTTGAATCGTTGATTCAAGTTCAGGTGGGAATGCTGCGAGTATGCATGTTGAGGGCCCGCCTGATTTGCATACATCAACTTCACAAATAATATCAGTTTCCAACAAATTCGCATCTCCAAGCATAACTTTTAACTCGTGCAGTACTCCTTTTGACCCGACAGGTAAAATAATCATATTCTCTAACTGACAAAGTTTTCGAAACAAGGAAAGCGGCAATATTTCGCCCTCCTTGTTCAGCACTTCGTCTCCTACTAACGGCGAACCAATAACACCTAGCTTCATCTCTGGAAAGGAAACTTCCTTCTCCTGAAAACGGCTATCCCTTTGCCCAATCACAATGGTTCCAAGGGCTGATTGCAGCAAGGGAAAATTACTTTCTGTACTGCCTGTGATCGGTACCGACAGTCCCATCTCGGTTAACCCGCTTTCTACTCCAGCAACAATCGCTTTCCAAGAATTGTCTTCACAAAAATTATGAATGACCACTGAGATCGGCATTCCACCTGCTGCCATACATTCCATAATTGCAACCCGGAAACAATAGTAACTAACCACTTCATACGGTGTTTTGACAATATCCCGATCCTTTAAACCAATACCACCGCTATTATCACTAGCCACCACAAGTGACTCAAGCTCATTCACCGGAATAACTGTAATATCTCTTTTCATTTGACCATTTCCTTCTGAAAGTGTCCAGAAAAGAAGGACACCAAACGCGGTGCTAAAATTAATGCTAACACTGCATTAAGCACCGATCCGATCAATAAAGATGGGAGCATTCCAATATAAAAACCACTACCCATTATAAATAAAAATGGCAAGGGAGAAACAAACGCATTCCCTATAATAAATAGAATACTAGCGAACATTCTCTGCCCTTTTCGATAAACTAAAGCAAACATGCAAACTAGTAAGCTCATCTCGAAGGCAATCAATAAATGAAATGGACCTAATGGCATTCCGCCTATTAAAGCAGATAAAAGATGGCCAAGAAAGGCAATGATTGCTCCTGGCCCACCACCAAAAATAACACCTGCCAGTAAAGCAGGGACCATATCTAAAGCTACACTTGATACAATTGCCGGAATTTTAATCGATGCACCTGCTACTGATAAAGCGATAAATAAGCTAATTAGGCTAATCTTCTTTATATTCACTTTCCTCTCCATCCTTTCCAACCCAATATACATTTACTTTTTTTCTTGTTACGTCCTTTATCTTTTTTATTATATAGTGGAGCTCCTGCTTAGATTTATCGGGGGAAAGTAAAATCCCAATAACAGTACCACTATGGGCGATCACTACTCCACCGTTATTTTCTTCAGCAATTCCGAGGATTTCCTCGAAAAATGGTTTAGCTAACCGCTTTTCGTTAATTTTTGCGCTCATTGTAGCTGCTTCAAATATGAAGGAAAGTTCTTTTTTCTGAACTCCTTCCTTTAATAAATAAAGAGCCTGTGAAAATAATTGTTTTTCCTCTGAATTATAGTCCTTGGGAATTTGATTAAAAAGGGTACTTTCTACCGTTCCTCCAGTATCGATTCCTAAAAGAATCATTCTTGGGAGCTGCCCAATTACCTCAATTAGCCGACCATTTAAATAATCATAGGCAACCAATTCACGATACATAACTCCATCGGTTGGTTCGATCGTGCTGGTGATTTCAGAAAGAATACTTTCATTAATCAGCAAAGAATGGCTCTGTGCTACAGCTCGAAGGCTTGCAATTAAATCAGCTGAAGAACTTGCCATGCCCTTGCCTTCAGGAAGATCCGAGCTTATTAAGAGCTTACCACCAGTCTGAATATTATGCTTTTTTAATAATAGCCGGCAAGCCTGTTCTGATTTGGGTTTTGGGTTGGAGGACATGATTGATATTTTTTCTGTTTTTGGGTTTGGAAGAAATAAGGCCGTACTTTTAACCTCAATCGGCAATGAAACTAAAAAAGGAGAATCACCAATGACCCCCTGGATAAGCTCGCCAAATGTACCATTGCATTTTCCTACACCAAGCTTCATAGCAAAACACCCACCACTACTCCCAATAAAATCATTCCAACAAAAATATTTGCAGATGCTTTCATCATCTTAACTGTTTTTAGGATATCATCTGCCTGCAATATTCTATATGAATCTCCCATTACAGCCCGATGGGAAGGAATTCCTTTATAATAGTTTGTTCCCCCAAGTTGGATTTGAAGGGCACCAGCAACTGCCGATTCAGGTATACCGCTGTTAGGACTCGGGTGCAGCTTTGCATCTCTTATGATAATCGTAAAAGCTTTTTTAGCATCTAATCGTAACAACCAACTTGCCACAATCAGCAATAATCCTGTAATTCTAGCAGGAATAAAATTCAATATATCATCAAGCCTTGCGGAAGCCCAGCCTAGGTCTTTGTATTTTTCATTTTTATAACCGATCATCGAATCTAATGTATTCGTTGCTCGATAGGCCATTGCTAGTGGTGCACCACCTATTAACGCAAAAAACAATGGCGAAATAATAGCATCTACAATATTTTCAGCAACTGTTTCAACCGTCCCTCTTGTGATTTCAGCTTCATCAAGGTTCTCTGTGTCTCTTCCTACAATCATAGATAAAGCGAAGCGCGCTTTCTCCAGGTCTTTTCTCACAAGCAAATGATAAATCCCAAGAGCTGCATCTGCCAATCCTTTTGTTGCAATTGTAGTAGATATAAGAATAATCTGGATGAATAAAAATAATAACGGATGAACTAGTTTACTAAGCTCTGATAGTAAAGAAACGATCAAGTAGGATCCCCCTACAATCAATAAGGGAAATAGTAAACCAGCCATCTTCAAATTTTTATAACCGCTTTTTCGTATTATCTTTTCGAGTTTAGATATGCAATTTCCAATTAGCACAACTGGATGAGGTATCGCTTTCGGGTCTCCAATGAGCCGGTCAAGAATATAGGCAATTATGATAGAGATAGAGATAGAGATTGATATTAACATTCAAATTTACTCCTTATGCTAAAAAAATTACTGTTTGTGTGCCACATCTCCAACAATTTTCCATATATTCCTAGTCACATCAACATCAAGAATGAGCCCTTCTCCATGGCGGATGTTTTGAACATTCCAGAACTGCTCTATATCATGGAGGACCCATTTACTTAAAATCCACCGTATTGGACCTCCATGACTAACAACCAAACAATCCTCTCCACACTTTGAAAAAATGGTTTCCTCAACCCAACGATCAACTCGAGAGCCTAACTCGGTCAGAGTTTCCCCATTTGGAGGAGAATACAGATACGGATTAGAAATCCAACGATGAAGATCGTCAGGTTTTTTCTCATTTATTTCATCATATGTATGACAATCCCAATCACCAAAATGAAGTTCCCTAAGGTCCTGGTATACCTTAAACTCCAGGGAAAAAGCATTGCAAATGATTTCGCTAGTTTCAACCGCACGCAACAGATTACTGCTATAACAATTTCCCCGTACTTCTTGCTTCCTCAGTCTCTCGACCAAGCCTTCCACCTGCTGTCTACCCGTACTATTTAAAGGAGAATCGAAATGCCCAAGATAGCGATTTTCTTTATTTTCATCTGTTTGTCCATGCCTAATCAATATGAGGCGCATACTATAAAATCCTTTCAATTACTAGAAATAAAAACAGAAAATTAACCTCAGCCCATTCAATGATCGCACCATAACAGTCACCTGTTAATACACCAAGTTTTTTATAAATGTTATATAAAAATAAGAAATTCAACAAGGCTGACCCGAAAATAACGAAGACTCCTGTCAAATCTGCCAAATAATAGGTCAGGAGCAAAATCCATATAAAATGAAATAATATCGTGAAATTAGAAATATATTTCCCTAATCCGTCGGCAATACCATCTTGGCGATAAGGCCAATATTTAATAGCTGGTAAAATGATAAATCTTCCCAATAACGGTGCAAGTAAAAGTGGTATAAATACCCCCTGCATTACTAATTCATAAGTAACAATC
>JAEWMK010000208.1 GCA_023457235.1 Bacillota bacterium | reverse complement strand
TATAGGCATCATATTCATAAAAGGGTTCGTACACTCCATTTCCTTTGTCAATATAATAAGTCAGTTTCCTCATGTTATCCAAGCCCTTCCTAGTAGGATAAACACTTCGCTACAATCCAGCCAATGGCGATCGATAAGGAAAATAACATAATCCCCACTGCCCGATTATCTTCTTCAATCGCTTGCTGAATGCTAAAACGGATCGTAACCACCTCGGCGATGATAAAAACAATGATTTGCGAAATAATACCGATGAATCCCCAAATGGCCATGTCGATTAACGAAACTGAATATTCAGCAGCAGCCCCTAGAACTATCGCGAGGCCAATCACTTTGCCTCCAAGCGACATTGCAGCCGTAGCATTTTTTTGTGCTATTAATCCAAACTCTTTTACTTTCGGTGTACTGATGATAAAAAGGATAATTCCGACCGCCATAAGCAGTACCGCAACCCCAACATAAGCAGCAAAATTCAAATATAAGTTCAACATGAACACACTCCTTTACAATCCTTTCTTTTTCAAACCTAGCCGCCAAAGCTTTTTAAACCACTTCCAAACCCAGAACTTTTCGTGCCCCCACCTATAAAGGACGAACTATTTTTATAGGCGATATAATCTTTGCTTTTGTATAGATTTGACTTGCTACTGTAATAACGGCCACCGTAATAAGAATGCCCATAATAATGCGAATCATAGTCGTCACATTCCCATACACCATCATCATAATCCCACTCCCAATCTGAACAACCAGTATTCTCAGGGATTGGAGGGAGTTCCTGTGCCTCAGAACCACAACCGGTAAGTCCTAGCATAAGAACAGTTGACGATATTCCGACCATTACTTTTCTTGTTTTACTCACTGTCAATCACCCCGCTTTTTTGTTTATATTTACATTACGAATTATTATTTGTAAAGTTTCAAATTATTCTACGCAAAATAAAAGAACCTTCCATTTATTTTAAACAGATGGTCCTTTTATTACTTATTCTTCCCCGTTAACCATTTCCTCAACTCTTCGTTTTACTTCCTCGATATTTTGCATTTTGTTATCCCAACATTTTTGGCTTAAATCAACAGGATACTCCGCTGGATTTAAAGAACGTTTATACTCATCCCAAAGTACGGCCATATTTTCCTTGGCATATTGTTGAATTTCTTGAGTTGTGGGCAAATCATAAACTAATTTTCCATCAATAAAAATATTATGATGCAGTTCCCTTGCTTCAAAATTTGTGACGTATTTACTGATAAACGTATGTACAGGGTGGAACATCCTTAATCTTTTTTCTTCCTGCGGGTTCTCATTTTCCAATGCGATATAATCGCCTTCAGATTTTCGGTTTCGTAAATTTATGATCCTGTAAATCTTTTTTAATCCTGGCGTAGTTACCTTCTCCGGATTTCCAGAAATTTTAATTGTATCAACCAATTCCCCATTGTCATCTTCAATTGCCACTAATTTATAAACGGCACCTAATGCCGGTTGGTCATAAGCTGTTATTAATTTAGTTCCGACACCCCAACTATCGATTTTGGCTCCTTGTTGTTTTAAATTTATGATTGTATATTCATCCAAATCATTGGAAGCAACGATTTTCGTATCTATAAACCCTGCTTCATCCAACATTTTTCGAGCTTCCTTAGAAAGATACGCTAAGTCTCCACTATCAAGACGAATGGCTACAAAATTAATTTTATCCCCCAGCTCTTTAGCCACTTTAATTGCTGTTGGCACGCCTGATTTCAAAGTATCATATGTATCAACTAAAAATACACAATCCTTATGTCTTCTTGCATATTTATGAAAGGCTGTATATTCATCTTTATACGCTTGAACGAGTGAATGCGCATGAGTCCCAGAAACGGGGATGCCAAATAATTTTCCAGCCAGCACATTGCTTGTTGCTTCGAATCCACCAATATAGGCCGCCCTCGTACCCCAAATAGCAGCATCCATTTCCTGCGCTCTTCTCGTTCCAAATTCCATAGCAACCTGCCCTTCACCGATAACTTGTTTAATTCTAGAAGCTTTAGTTGCAATTAAAGTTTGATAATTAACAATATTTAACAGTGCCGTTTCAATAATTTGCGCCTCTGCTAGTGTTGCTTCAATTCGAACAAGTGGCTCATTGGCAAAAACCAATTCTCCTTCTTTCATCGCACGAATGGTTCCGGTAAATTTTAAGGTTGATAAATACTCAATAAAATCTTCCCCGTACCCTACCTCTTCTTTTAAATAATCTAAATCGCTTTGCGTGAATTTAAATCCATTTAAGTATTCAATCATTCGCTCCAACCCTGCAAAAACAGCATACCCATTCCCAAATGGCATCTTTCGAAAGAAAATCTCAAAAACAGCCTTTCGATTATGCATATCGTCTTCCCAATACGTTTCAGCCATATTGATTTGATATAAGTCTGTGTGTAACCCAAGGCTATCATCTGCGTATTTTTTCATAGTACGTTTCCCTCCACTCTGAAGTTAGTTTTTACCATATTGCGTTTATATATTGCATTTTAGGTTGGATTCTAGGGTAGTTTTCTCACTTATTATGTAATTGTTGGCTAATCTTTTCTACTATTATCCATTTTTTATTGTAATTTTACCATTTGTATCACTTAGATAGGTATCTTATTTTCAGAAAAAAAACACCGGTGGAAAACCCGATGTTTTACTTTGTTTTTAAATATTCCTTCCACGCAGTAATCCCGCCTTCTAAAACGAGAACGTCATGATGTCTTTCTGATAGGATGGTTGCACATTTAGTAGCAGAATTACCTGTTGTACATGTGACAATAATTTCTTTGTCTTTTGGTAAAGAATGCATTGTTTCCTCACCGTTTTCTGCTAGGTTAAAAATATTTGTTTTAGGTATATTTAAACTTTCAATACTTTCATTTTCGATATGAAAATCATTGAATTTTTCCTCTGCCCTTACATCAAGAAGGACAACCTTTTCCTGATTTTTCAATTTGTTATATAACTCTTCAGCTGAGATTTTCTTTACTGTCATCCAAATAACTCCTTCTATTCTATTTTAAAGCCCTCTTCCTCTAGATATTGCTTTTCTTCTTCATAAGAGGTAAAGGTCCCATGCTAATTTTTCGTTGTAACCATTATAGCATTTGGAGAATGGAACACCAAAGGACAGGTCGTTACAAATTTGTATTCGTCTTCACTTAAATTTCCAATCATCCGTGACACAATTCTAGTTGAATCCAAAATGTCTGAATTGTATTCAATCCAGCTATGCCATTAAGAGCCAAAAAGATTATCTTAATGGAAGGCTGATAGATCAACAACACTATATTCAAAAGTTGAATTCAATTATAATGGAGGTAAGAAATCGGTTAGAAAGGTGGTTGAGCCACTTTGAGTACGGAAAGGAAAGATAAGGAAAAATTAGAAATAAAAGAAGGCGGGCTAACCTATGATGATTATGCTGCAATTGATGATGGGAATCGTTATGAGTTAGCGGCAGGTCAGTTAGAGTTAATGAGTCCGGCACCGACTGTTACTCATCAATTGATTAGCTTTGAAATGCAAGCGTTGATAGCTCAAACTTGCAAAATGGACTACATTATTTTATATGCACCTGTCGATGTAATTTTGTCACCAAAAGAGGTAAGACAGCCAGACATTGTTCTTGTACACCGAAAACGGCTCGATATTATCACCAAACGGGGAGTAGAGGGTGCGCCTGATTTAGTGATCGAAATTCTTTCCCCTTCTACATTAAAACGGGATAAAATTGCAAAGATGAAATCTTATTCCTATTATGGAATTCCTGAATACTGGGTCGTTGATCCTAATTCGGCTGTATTGGAGCAATATATTTTAGCGGATGATCAGTATTAACTGATTAACATCTTCCAAGATAACGAAATCGTAGCCTCCCCTTATATTTCTTGTATTTCATTTACTATGGCAGAAATAATAGAGGCGATTCCGGATTCTTTAATGTAAATACGGTCTAAAACAATAAAACGACTGGTGACACTAAGCACCTGTCGTTTTATGTTATAAAATATCTTGAATGAGCAGTGT